>NZ_FYEC01000031.1:0-60642 GCF_900187635.1 Pseudomonas sp. Irchel 3H3
GTCAGGTGAGACACGCAACTGGAACCCTATCGGGACGGTGTATCTCAACCCCGAAAGGGAGCTGACAGTTGTCGTGAAGGTCGCCTAGCAAGACGGGCGACACGACAACTACCTTGAAAAACGCCGTCTCTGACGCGTACTTTGATACCTCAAAAACTGCCGCCGACTTTTTCAACAGAATCGGCCAATAGGGGACGTTCAACCCCTCGGATTAGCCAACCGTGTGGATAGCCACCTAGGTATTGCCGGTGCGTAGGGTTCAAGGTTCTTAACTTGAAATACCGCTATATCTTTTTTTTCATTCAAGTGAAAAATGGACTTTTAGCTGTGACAGTAGAGTGCTCAAGGTGTCGGCAACGTGATACACCTCATGCATTTTGCCTTCAGACTCATTGCCTACTAGCAGCGTGCCAAGTAGCCTAGGGGTGAATGATTTCGCCACTTTCTTGTTTGCCACTGGAGCGTCCGACTCGCATGAAACGCACCATCACCCACCGCCCTTGGCATCCCTCAGCGATTACGCTGCCTTCAGAG
This sequence comes from Pseudomonas sp. Irchel 3H3, assembly GCF_900187635.1. Lineage (NCBI taxonomy): Bacteria > Pseudomonadati > Pseudomonadota > Gammaproteobacteria > Pseudomonadales > Pseudomonadaceae > Pseudomonas > Pseudomonas sp. Irchel 3H3. Next base: position 535 of record NZ_FYEC01000031.1, read on the forward strand.
ACCACGAGCTGGACGCGCCCCAGCGACGCAGGCGATTGAGCCGCTCCCGGTCAATCACTTCGGCCAGATAGCATGTCCCGTACAATCACCGTGCTACCATCAATGACTCACAGCTGACGTCAGAAGCGTTCGGCACTCATAGTCAATACGGACGAGCATGGCATGGACGATCAGACACACACTACACCTGATGCTAATACAGATGCACAAATCAAAAGCTCTGAGGTGAAGTCGCTTGTTGTGTTGAACGCATGTGCAGCGAAGTTTTTCAAGAAAAAACTCGGTGGCCTATCATTCTACGATAGTAATAAAGGAAGCGATTGGGACTTGGCGTCCCCAATATGTGTCGACTTTGTCAATCTCATTGGCAAAAAGTTTTCCAGATCTGGAAGGATTTACGGATACGTAGATCCAAACATGCTCGCTGCTGCCGATAATTTCTCACAATATTCCAGCAATGCCGATTTTGATGCGTTTGTCACTGGCGTGATGGAGCGGTTGTGCCACGAAGCGAACGACCCCGCACGCAGCTCTCTCAATGAGGGCTACGTGGTATTTTCACACTATCGAGATTACCGGCAAGTGGATCATCTTTTGATCGTCATGCTTGGCAAAAGGGGGGGATATGATTTTGACGATGACACCAACCTTAATCCCAAAGGGACGGAGAGTTTAAACCTTCAGGATTTTCGCCAAGCCGCCTGTATGGACCTAACAGAGTTTAGAAAAGGCTTTCCGCAAAACACAGGTGATTCCTACCTCTATTTTATTAATGGAAATTCAAAAAGCATATTTTTCAACGTCGCACTTGGTTGTTCCGACTCAATGCCAGGAAAAGTCTGCGTTGATAACCTAAAAAAAGCTCTGGGCGCATATCTTACGGACGATGCGGGTGATTTGCCCGCCTCGGAACGGCGCACAATTCACAATCGTGTTGTTAGCTATATCGAGAATAAAGCAGGCGAGCGTGTGCACCTTTCCGAAATACAGCACGTTATCAACAAATGTCTGCAACCGGGATCGCCTCACCTTGGCGGCCTCATCAAATTTATCTCAGAGAACTCCGAGCGCTTTAAGGTGAGTGAAGAATTCCAACCCTCAGGTGTCGCTGCGAAGAGCATGGGATATGTCGATGTTAAACTGCCCTCGGGTGAGTTCGCGGGCCGTTTAAAGCTAGACGCCGTAGCCGTTGGTGACAGCACTGCCGAACTCAGCGTCGACAAGGATTTCGTGTACTTGAAGGTGAAGCTTCCAAGCGATGTATCAAACAGGCTAAGGGGCATAAACGCTGAAGATACATCGTCAGGCTCACAAAATGCTTGATCGTATCTCGCTGGATGATGATCAGCTCATACTCAATACCCAGTCACTGGATATAAAAGACGCCCATGAGCTCCTCAAATCTTATGGTTGTCACAGCCCCGACAATCTGGATCTGATTGGGGATGAGCTTTTCCTGCTGAAGCCCTCAGCATGGGACGAGGGCTACGTGCCCTTCTTTGCGAATGCCGAAGCAATGTGGCACTCGCTACGAACGCGCAGCACAAAGCCTGAACACATGTACATCATCGGCATGGACCAGGATCAGCATGCGTCGATTTCCCGACTGTTGGCCCTGTATTTTTTGGTCAGAGAAACACTCAAAACGCTCTGCCATAGCGAAGGCGACGACAGCCAGACCCTCAAATACATTTTCTTCAGTTCTAAAGAGTCACTTCTTACAAAGCTAGAAATCTCATATCTGATGGCGTGCGATGAGCTAATGGCCATCGAGGTCGATAACAAAGGCGTGAAACACGCTCAAACGATGCATGCAGCTGCGATGGCCGATGAGGACGTTCATTGCGAAGAAAGGCGTCACGTTATGAGAGAAACGCTGACGGATTTTTTAAAGGATGAAAAAGACTGCAATATCCGCACGATAATGACATCCATCTCGCCCTTCTACAAAAAATACAATGAGCGCTATAAAGTTTATGTAAGCAAATTTTCGGTCAACAAAATTCTGACTGAGATCGAAAGCGACTGTGTTAGCTTTTTAGGAAAGGTCCAAGATGCAATCATTGCCCAGCAAACAAAAGCATTTGCTGTGCCTGGCGGCATAGTGGCAGTAGGTGCTATTTTAAAACCTGCTACAACAGCATGGGACTATCTGGTAATACTCGTAGGACTGATTATTTCGACCTGGATGATCACCTCTTTAAACAACAATGTAATTAGTCATATCAACCTACTTTCGGACGAGTTCAAGCGTTCCACTAAAAAATACGATGACATCGTCGTGGGCGTAGAAGATATTCAAGAAAAAATTGAAGACTCAAGAAGAAAGGTCTTGACATTCTCTAAATCGGCTAACTCCAAGCTTAATGGGTTAACCCGCGTATGCTGGCTGATTTTAATATTAGTAAGCCTGATCTTGCTAAAACGCTTCTTGGAGGCGTGATCGGCTTGGTAGAAACGGTACGCTCCCACATTAACTGCCGTTGACGGCTAGCAGCTATCCGCCAAAAGCGGTCGGTGGCGTCAGCTATGGCAATTCGATGTTCTTCCCCCGCTTGGTGTCCTGTGTACTCATGCCGCTCCATCCCTCAATTAAGATATGTCCACTGACTTTGCGTTAGCAACGACGTTTGGGGCGACTGTATCCGGCTTGTTCAAGAAGTTTACTAGCCTCAATAATGTCTAGTGAGTGCCGTTCCGGATCCATTAGATCAGTGTAGAAATCTGCGCAGCCACCAACCACATGACCACTCCAAATGGAGGTTTCTCTATAGTTTTTACGGAAAAATTGAAGGAGCGAATTTTTCAAGTTAAGTGTTAGAGAAAATCTAGACTTGTAAGGATTCCCCTTACTCATATAGTCATCCCAATTTAACCTTATTGGGAGACGGAAACCTTCCATTCGAGTGGATAGATCTAAAATAATATTAAACGTCAAAAACTCTACTCTGACACCAAGAAGATCTTGCGCCAAGATCCTGTTTAATACGTTGTCTCTTCCCTCATCGGTATTGTACAAGCTAGTCCATACACCTTTTTCTGAGGACTGGACCACGACAATGTGAGCACGTTGAATCGAGCCGGAATCATCCACGACTATTGCATATTCGGCAGCGCACGGTTGACGATCGTTGCCAGCATAAAAGATCTGCTTCACAAGATAATCTCACTCCCTAGGCAATTAACTTAAAAAGGTCACGAGTTTACTACCGAACTGCGTCGTCTGTTTTGACAGGCAAGTATCCGCACTTAGAATCATTTCAAGCTGCTTTACTTCAACCAATCCCTTTTGATAGAGGTCAGCCCATATGCTGTCAAGAATCTCATGATTTTCAATTAATTCGGGCATGGCGCTTGCAATAATCTGGGATAACGAAACTGTGGTTTGGTACGGCTTAACTCGATTGTTATCCGCAAACCACCGACCAGGATCTTCGAAAAGCTTTAGTAGTCTGATATGAGAAACTGTGCATACGTCTACAAAATTAAGAAATATCTGCCGATAATCATCACTTGGACATGTAGGTAACGCAGAATTTATTACGGCGTTACGCAATGCTTCAAGCTTCTCTGTTTGGTGATTTCTTAGGGAGATATTGCAAACTTCTGCAACTGTACTGACAAACGCTTCATTTTCCTGCAGCCCTGCTTCCGTTACAACTCCTTGCTCTATGAGGTTGTTAAGAGCCGACCCAATCGCAAGCATTGCTTCCGTGCGGCGCTTATTCAAAGGCGCCTCGAGTAACGAATTAAAAATCTCCAATAATGGACTTCCTACAACGGGTATCGCACCTATGGCAGCTCTTCCAATGCGATGTAACTTCTCGTCAAGCGGCTCGACTTTTGGATCGACCGCATCAAGATTAACTTTTTCCATAATAGTGAATCCTTGATATGCCATATGAATGGATGCTAAGTTCTACCTTTGCCTCCCGTTGACAAGCATATCAATTTCACCAAGCGCTAGGTAGCGACTCAGCAATGAGACCCTAGCGAGCAATTCCTATACCTAGTGTGTCTAAGCCCTCTGTGTACACCGCTCTATCTGATGACGGCCAACGTAGAGTAACTTTGGGGCATCGGACAGGTTTGCAAATCGCAACAGCCTGCTCCGAGCTTGGCACTTAACGGAAGAAGGCCCGTAATTCCGAGCCACCCGGTGCCATGTGTCCGCTCTTGGCCGCTCTCTGTCTGTCACCACCGGCAGCTTTGGCTCGATTTCCGCCAGTTGCGCCAAGCAGAAAACGGCCAACAGCGGACTCTCACAATCGATTTTTCCATGCCCACTGCGAGCAATTGAAGCGGGTCTGCCAGTACGCCCCCCATAAAACCTCTTGGTGGAACACACAGCCCCGCCCCTCCTCCCCCCCTCAGGCCCAATGATAGAATTTTCTTTTGAAAAAGGAGTTTCATCTGTGGACGCTGGAAAAAAGAGTTGCCCTTACTGCGCGGAAGCTATCATGGCTGAAGCCATTTTGTGCAAACACTGCCGATCCGACCTAAGGCAGAAAACACCAACCCCGCCCTGGGGGCCGCTTTCATCAGTAACGAGAATGGGCCCGGCCAGCAAGGTCCTCGTCGGCAGCGTTATCGCCATCGCCTTGTATTGGTCTTTCGGTTTTGTTGTCAGTAACAGCTCGCAGGACAAGGAAATAATCCAGGCCCGAGAGGCCAGCGAACTATGCCGTCAGCAAGTAGACAGCTACTCTGGCCCGGAAGTCGGCAAAACCATTATTGAAGAAACCTGTCGAAAGCTTGAAGACGAATTGCGCAAGGGTTTTGGCCACGCACCATAGGCGAGGCCGATTACGAAGCCCGCCATTGAGCGCTCCTACAGTCATCATCGACGCGAGTCCGCAACCAGATGGTTTTCCGCAACTAACTACAAGGACTGACATGGGTATTTTAGATCGCTTGTTTGGTGGACGATTTACCATGCCTCCACCTGAGGAAACCAACCTCAGCGCTTCCGCCATCATGAAAGAACTGCGACCCGAGCGGAGCGATCCTACCCAGAAAAAAGCACTTGAGACTTTTGCCCAAGCGCTGGTCGCTGTCGTTCCGGAAAAAGAAGGCGCCAGGCTGGTCAGGCGCGTTATGCGTCGATACGCGATGGGAGATGACGCACCCAGTGCCCTGGCGGAAGGGTTTCTGAATGACCCGAAAGGGCAAAAACTTGCAACCCTGGTGCTCCTTAGCGTGGAGTGGCAGGGTTATGACGTGTTTGAGTATCAAGCTCCCTATTTGGTCAGAGCCAGTGGTTTGAAAGAACCCTACGCTTATGTGAGGGAAGACGCGTCGTCGATGCCAGAGGTGCTCGACAAGTTTGATCAGTGGCTCGCTCGGTTCGGCAAACGTTATCTTCACCTGGACTGCACAGGTGACAATTACGAAGGAGTGATAGTTGACACTGAGCGGCTGGAAGAAATTATCGAGTTGGCTGGACGAGCTGGAATCAAAGCCAGTCTTGAGAGCTTCTAGCGCTGCAATAGAGAGCCCGGCGCAGGTCAGTCGCGAGAACTCAAACTAATAGCCACAGGCGACTCTGACTTTTTCCAGGGCGAGTTCAAGCGTTGCAACAGGCACCGATCCCAGCGCCACGCGCAGCGCATTAGGCGCATGGGAGGCCGCAGAAAACGGCTCTGCTGTCGTCACCAGGATGTTGTCGCGGCGCAATGCAGCAGCAATGCTCTCGGCCCGCATGTCTTCGGGCAACGGCAGCCACAGGAAGTAGGCGTTTGGATGGGCGAGCAGGTTGATGCCGGCGAAAATGCGGCGGGCCAGTCGTTGCCTATGCGCGGCGTCTTTGCGCTTCAATTGTTCCAGGTCATCCACCACGCCTTCTTCGATCCAGCGACACGCCAGTTCGACGGTGAGCGATGGCGAACTCCAGGTGGAGGCTCGCACGGCTTGCTCGAGCGCTGGGATCAGCGATACAGGCGCTGCGATGAAGCCGATACGCAAGCCCGAGGCGACGCTTTTGGAAAGGCCGGAAACGTAGATCGTGCGATTCGGTGCGAGCATGAACAACGGCTTCGGCGCCGGCTCGGCTAGAAACGCATAGGCGCCGTCCTCGATCAAAGCAAAATCGTGTTCCTCGGCCAGCGCTACCAAGCGCTTGCGGTCGGTGGCCGGCATGATCGATCCCAGCGGATTGTGCAGGGTCGGCATCGCATAAAACACGCGCACAGGACGCCGCTTGCAACTTGCCGCGAGCGCGTCGAGATTGGTCTTGCCATCAGCCAAGGGTATCGGCAGGAGTTCAATGCGATGGGCGACGGCCAGCGCTTTGATGCCCGGGTAGGTGAGCGCGTCGACCGCGAGTACATCGCCCGGCTTGAGTAGCGCCATCATCGCGAGCGCCAGCCCTTGCTGCGCGCCATTGACGATCAACACTTGTGATCCGGGGACGCGTATCCCTCGATTGCGCAGGTGTTTCGCCGCGATTTCTCGTTCATGCGCACGCCCGCCATGGGGGGCGTTGCGCAACAAGGCGTCCAGATCGCCCGACAATGCGAGGCTGCGCAGTGCTTGCCTCAGCAACTCGGCTTGTCCGGGAACCGCTGGACTATTGAAGGCCAGGTCAATTATTCCAGCGTCGGATGCCGGTTGCAGACCAAGATCGCGTGGCACAGAGGTGTCGCGCACGAAGGTGCCACGGCCCATTTCACCCACCACCAGGCCCATCGATTCCAACGTGCGGTAGACCCGCGCGGCTGTCGCAAGCGCAATCCCATGTTCGCTCATCAAGCTGCGTACCGTCGGCAGTTGGGTTCCAGGGCGCAAACGTCCGCTGCGAATGCTTTCCGCTAGCTGGTCAGCAATGGTTTTGTAGCGTGGCATCGTCATTCAATGTACCTAGAACAATTCTTTGTGTGTATCAGGTGCCGAGCGTAGGCTCCACTACCACACAAAACAAGGAGGCGAGTTCGGCCCGCAGGACACAACCGTTCCAGTGGCGTCGAATCGATTGAGAGATGTTCAGTCACGTTACTGTGGGATGCACCGACCTCGAAACAGCGGCGGCTTTTTATGACGCCGTACTTGCGCCACTCGGGCTGATCCGCCGAGCGGTGACCCCGGATGGAGGCCCCGCCTCGGCTTGCTGGGTGCATCCGACGCGCACACTGCCGAGGTTCTATGTCTACTTGCCGCGTGATGGCCTTGCGGCCACGGCGGGCAATGGCAGCATGCTCGCGTTTCATGCCGAGACGCCTGACAGCGTACGCGCGGCGTACACCGCGGGGATTCTCCACGGCGGTACTGATGAAGGCACTCCGGGTGAGCGACCCTGGTATGGCGAGGGCTACTACGGTGCCTACCTGCGCGACCCTGATGGCAACAAGCTGCACATCGTCTATCGCGGCGATCTGGAGCACACATGGTAGAGCCATCGACGCTACTGCTGTTCGCGGGGGCGGTGTTGCTGTTGCTGATGTCTCCCGGCCCCAACATGGCCTTCGTGATTGCGCACGGCGCGAGCTACGGCTGGCGTGGCGGCGTCGTTGCTGCTTTGGGAATCGGCGCAGCTGACCTGGTATTGACCGCGCTCACCGCAGCCGGTCTCACGGCCGCAATAGCACAGTGGCCACCGTCGTTCGACCTGATCCGCTGGGCCGGTGCGTTCTATCTGCTCTGGATGGCCTGGAAGGCCATACGGGCGCATGCCGGCCTGCCACCACACTCCGCTATCCAGGCCTCGCTGATGTCGGTGTTCATCCGGGCGCTGCTGAACTCATTGCTCAACCCGAAAGCGCTGCTGTTCTTCATGGTGTTTTTGCCGCAGTTCGTTGTTCAGGGGAGTTCTACGGTCGCACAGCAAATCGTGGTACTGGGGCTGGTGTTGACCCTGGTCGCGAGCGTTTTCCACATCGCGCTGGGCCTGGTCGGGGGAGTCATCCGCGGTTACGTGTCCGACAAAAGCCAGTCCACAAAGTGGCAGTCGCGGGGCCTGGCATTGGTATTGGTGTTGCTTGCGGCTCGCCTGGTGTTTACCTCGCGGCCGGCATGAATCTGGCCGATAGACTTGTTCAAGTGTCGCCTAGCAGCATGATGTGAGTGGCATGGATATCCTCTGTTCGCACAAAACCGCAGTGCAGGTAAAACGCGTCTCCTGAGGGCGTATCGGTGCTCAGACGCACGCTCTGAAAGCGCAGAGCGGCATGTGCGACCAGCGCTTTTACTAGCCTTTGACCGACGTGCTGCCCCCTTGAAGAAGCTGCGACGTAAACCCGTCGCAGCCTTGCCGTATTGGTCTGGCCATAGGGATCAACTGAAAGGCCGCCGATGCCTATCAGTTGCTGGTCGAAATACGCCGCCATGAGACATTCCCCGGGTGCATCGAAGCGATTCGCCCCGCAGTGCCATTCGCCAATCAGCCGAGTGAGAAATCTGAAACCCTCTCCAACGGCCTCTTTTTCCGAGGCCAGGATCTGTGGCGGCAGGTGGCTGATGTGGTGAATCTCGACTGGTTTCATGCATCGTCCTTGATTCGGGGTTAAAGGGTTTTGGCTGATCTACACTCCCTGGGCGGCTGAGTTGGCGCTTTACCGCCGGATTTACTTAGTCGGGAGACAATCCTGAGTTTCAGTTGAGCTGCGGCCTGGATGGGAGCCTGAACACTCACGGTAATTGCTTGCTCAACACTGACGAGGTGCAAATGAACAGGAAGTTTAACCGGGGCTGGACAATGGCGGCGGCTGTAGTCGTGGGTTCAACGCTTTTTGCAGGGTGTGCGAGCAAGACCGATCCGATCACGCAGGCAGACCAGGCCGATGTGGCCAAGGGCGTACCCGCACCCAGTCTGGAGCAGACCAAGGCGATCGCCGAGGAAGGTTTTATCTACGGCTTGCCGCTGGTCATGAACTACGCCGTGATGAACGAGTTCGCGGTGGACTCACAGTCCAGCCAGTTCAAGGCGCCCTTCAACCAACTGCGCAACGAGCATCGGGTTTCTACTCCCGCCGATACGGCTGTCATTACGCCAAACAGCGACACTCCGTACTCGATACTCTGGGCCGACCTGCGCGCAGAGCCGCTGGTGATCACCGTGCCGGCGGTGCCCAAAAAACGCTACTACTCGGTTCAGTTGATTGACGGCAACACCTATAACTACGGTTACATCGGGAGCCGGGCAACGGCCGGCGCACCCGGGAGCTATCTGATCGCAGGCCCCGACTGGAAGGGTGCGCTGCCCCCTGGCATTCACAAGGTGTTCAACTCCACGACGCCCTTCGCGCTGACGCTGATCCGCACCCAGCTGTTCAATCCGGCCGACATGCCGAATGTCGAGAAGCTGCAGGCGAGTTACAAGATCCAGCCGCTGTCTGCCTTCCTCCATCAACCCGCGCCGCCCGCTGCGCCGAAGATTGATTTCGTGCCGGCGACGACAGAGGGCATCAAGGCCAACTTCTTCGAGTACCTGTCGGCCGCGTTGGAGTATGTGCCGCCATCGGCCTACGACAAGGAGATCCGTGCCAGGCTGGCCAGCATCGGCGTAGGTCCGGGCCGGAGCTTCGAGTTCAAGGACCTCTCGCTCGAACACAAGGCCGTGGTCTTGCTGGGGATGAAGGCCGGCGACGAGAAGGTCGACAAATTTCTGTCTAGCGGCATGAAAAATATCAACGGCTGGAACATCGGCGCGTTCTTCGGCGACCAGGCGTTCTACAAAGACAACTGGCTGATGCGTGCTGGCGCTGCGAAGGGCGGTATCTACGGTAATAACGCCGTCGAGGCCATGTATCCCTTCACACGTACTGACGGCAACGGCCAGACGTTGAATACCGGAAAACACAACTACACGCTCACCTTCCCTGCCGGCAAACTGCCTCCCGTCAATGCGTTCTGGTCGGTGACCATGTACGACGGCAAGAGCCAGCTGCTGATCAACAATCCGCTCGACCGCTACCTGATCAACTCGCCGATGCTGTCGGCCATGAAGAAAAATGCCGATGGTTCGCTGACGCTGTACATCCAGAAGGATTCGCCGGGCAAGTCCAAGGAATCCAATTGGTTGCCCGCGCCTGACGACACGGCCTATCTGGTGCTGCGCCTGTATTGGCCGAAAGCCACGCCACCTTCGATTCTTCCAGCGGGTTCCGGCACTTGGTCACCCCCAGGTATCACCCAGGCGAAGTGAAAGCTGCAGCATCGTAGTGACCTTGCTGCACGGGTCACTACGACAGCCCGCCCCCATTGCCGCCCTTGATGTCTGTTTACTTGCGCCTTAGATTACTGGCATTCATGGAGGAGTCTGGCTGATGGCACGCGTAAGTTTGATACTGACACCCGGTTTTGCAGACTGGGAATATGCATTCATTGCAGGAACTGGGTCGCCGTTCTACGGGATCGACGTCAGGTTTTTCGCGCCTGCTGTGGGGCAGTTCCACTCACAGGGCGGATTGGCTGTCACCGTCGAGAGCAGTTTGCAGCACTGCCTGGACTGGCAACCGGACGTTGTGGTGGTCATTGGTGGAACGGCCTGGGAAGGTGCGCATGCAGCGGACATTTCAGGCTTTCTTCAAACCAGTCGCTCACGAGGAGCGAGCATTGCCGGGATCTGCGGAGGAACGCTGGCACTGGCCAGGGCCGGGCTTCTCGACACAGTGCCGCATACCTCGAACAGCCCTGCCTTCCTGCAAGACAATGCCCAAGGTTACGCGGGGCACTCGTTTTATCGAAGCAGTCCGGTCGCGGTAGTTGCAGACCGCATCATTACAGCGCCCGGCCCGGCCCCCGTCAGCTTCACCTGCGCGGTGTTCGAGGCTGCCGGGCTATCTGCAGAGACCATTGCACAGTTCAGGGCAATGTTGGCCGCGGAACATCGGTGAGATACCGCACCTGCACAAACAACTGTGGGAGCGAGCCTGCTCGCGATGAACTGAAGAACAACGCGTTGATTCAGACAATACGCGTCATCGATGACGTTCATCGCAAGCAAACGGAGCCCCACCCGGCGGCTCCTACAGAGTGAACCAACCCCCGACTACGGACGCAATCGCCTATGGACCTCGCCACCCTCACCCTGTTCCTCCCCGCCTGCTTCGCCTTGAACATGGCGCCGGGGCCGAACAATCTGTTGTCGGTCAGCAACGCTACCCGCTATGGCTACCGCACCTCGTGCCTGGCCGGGATCGGGCGGCTACTGGCATTCGCCGGCATGATCGCCCTCGCCTCCGCCGGCCTGGCGGTGGTGCTGCAGACGTCGGAGTGGCTGTTCTACGGGATCAAAATCGTCGGTGCGGCTTACCTGCTGTACCTCGCCTGGCAACTGTGGACCGCCGATCCCCAGGTCGAAACCGCAACCAAACGCCCTGAGGCGGGGTTGCTGGCGCTGGCCCGGCAAGAGTTTTTGGTGGCGGCCGGCAACCCCAAAGCCATCCTGATATTCACCGCCTTCCTGCCGCAGTTCGTCGACCCCAGCCAGGCGGTGACCCCGCAGTTTGCCTTGCTGGGCGCGCTGTTCCTGGCCCTGGAGTGGGTTGCCATCGCCTCATACGCCTACATGGGGCTGCACATGCGCCGCTGGTTCAGCCAGCCCCGTGGCAAACGGGTTTTCAATCGGTGCTGCGCCGGGCTGTTGGCGGCGGCGGCAAGTGTGCTGTTGATGGCGCGTCGGACGTGAGCCTCGGGCATGCTTGAACCCTTGAGCAAACTGCTGCTGGGGCCTTTGCTCCTACTGCAAGGTCTCTACGTCCGGCGGGTCACCCCGCGGTTGCCGGAAGCCAGCGGTGCACGCCAGGGCTTGACCGGCAATGGCGTGCGCCTGCGCTTGCTGATAGTCGGGGATTCGGCCGTCGCCGGGGTGGGTGCCGCGACCCAGGACCAGGCCCTGAGCGGGCAACTGGTTGGACGGCTGGCTGCAGACTTCCAGGTGAGCTGGCAACTCTGGGCACAGACCGGGCTGGATTCCCAAGGCCTGCTGGAGCTGCTCGAAGCCAAGGACGCGGAGCCCTTCGATGTGGCGGTGCTGGGCATTGGGGTCAACGATGTCACCAGCAGCCTTGGCGCCGATCAATGGCTGGTGCGGCAACAGCGCTTGCTGGGGTTGTTGAGGGACAAGTTCGCAGTGCAACAGCTGATCATTTCCCCGCTGCCACCGATGCATCTGTTCCCGGCATTGCCCCAGCCTCTGCGCTGGTACCTGGGCAACCGGGCCAGGCGTTTCAACCAACGACTGGCCACCCTCACCGCCGCCCAGCCATCTTGTAGCCTGCTGACCCTGAGCCTGGCCCCGGAGGCCGGGATGATGGCCGTCGACGGTTTCCATCCCGGGCCGATGATCTACAGTCTCTGGGCAGAGCACGCTGCCCAGGCCATCACTGGGCGACGGCACAACAATAAAAACCCAGGAGTCGAACATGTCTGAACTCAAGCTGCATCCCAACGTCGCCGCCACCCTGGCGCAGTGGCACGCCATGCTCGATAAGGGCGACTTGCGCGCCCTGCCCGAATTGCTCGCTACCGAAGCCGTATTCCGTTCGCCAATGGCCCACACGCCCTACCCCGGCGCGCCGGTGGTGGCGATGATCCTCAACACGGTGTTCCAGGTGTTCGAGGACTTTACCTACCACCGCGAACTGGCGAGTGCCGACGGATTGAATGTGGTGCTGGAATTCAGTGCCCGGGTCGGCGCCAAGCAACTCAAGGGCATCGATATGATTCGCTTCAACGAGGAGGGGAAAATCGTCGAGTTTGAAGTGATGGTGCGACCGATGAGTGCCTTGCAGGCCCTGGGTGACGAGATGGGCCGACGTCTTGCTGCGTACCTGGCTGCGAGCAAGGCCTGAGCAGCAAGGCGCCATTGCGAATTCAAGCGCAAGACCCCGGGTGCACGGTGGCGGGCGGACGACTAGTCTGTCCACCAACCCCTCATTCCTGACCCGGATGCCCCATGCCCTATCACCGCGCCCGCCAGTTCCTCGCCGCCCTCGACGACGACTGGGCGCGGCATGTCGCGGCCATCGGCCCATGCCTGCATCAACCCCAGCCAACGCGCGATCCCTACGAAGCCCTGGTGCGGGCGATCGCCTATCAGCAGCTGCACGTGCGTGCCGGCGATGCGATTGTCGGGCGCTTGCTCGCGCTGTTCCCCGGGCAGCCCTTCCCCACTGCTGCACAGTTGCTGGCCAGCGAGTTTGACGACCTGCGCCGCTGCGGTTTTTCCGCGAGCAAGATCGCGACCATCCAGGGCATCGCTGGCGCCACGTTGAGCGGCGTTGTCCCGGACTACCCCACGGCGCAAGCCATGGACGACGAGGCGCTGATTGCGCGCCTGACGCCGTTGCGTGGGGTTGGTCGCTGGACCGTGGAGATGCTGCTGATCTACACCCTCGAACGCCCGGACATCCTGCCCGCCGACGACTTTGGTGTACGCGACGGTTACCGCCGCCTCAAGGGCCTGGAGCAAACGCCTACGCGCAAGCAGATGCTCGACCTTGGCCAGGCCTGGAGCCCGTATCGGACGGTTGCCGCGTGGTATTTGTGGCGAGTGCCCAGGGGATGAAAACCTACTGGCTGCTCAACGAACAACGGCACAAGATCGCCAGCCCGGTGCCCGGCCTGTTGGGCGGCCACCGGCGCTCGAAGATCTACGGTCGCCTGGATTGCCCAGGCGCCTTGCGTGCCATCGCCCGGGGCGGCTACGTGACTCATCGGGTGTTTTTTGCCGATGAGGCAGCCGCCCTGGCGGCCGGTTTCCGGCCGTGTGCGGGGTGTTTGCCAGAGGCTTATCGGGCGTGGAAAAACGCCCGACAACCGCTCTGATCAGTAGGCTTCAGCTACCGGAAAAGGCACACGTTTACCCGTTACCACTTCAGGTTCACGTCGTTCTGCCAACGCAGCGTCCTGCTCCGATTTCGGCTGCGGTGCCGGGGTACGGTAGGCCACGGCCGGCATCTCCTGGCGCAAGCTGTGGATCAGGCTGTAGCAAATGGCCAACAGCAACATGGCGATCGGCAACCCTGCGGCAATACTCGCCATTTGAATCGCTTTCAATCCGCCGGCCAATAACAACCCCGCCGCAATGGCGCCTTCCAACAGGCACCAGAGCACCCTGATCCACTTCGGTGGATTGGTGCTGCCCAATGCGCACAAGGTACACAACACTTGGGTCCCGGCATCGGCGGTGGTGACAAAGTGCACCCCGAGCAACACGCAGACCAGGATCGACAGTGCCGCGCCGACCGCTGGGCCATCGAGCACTTGCAACAGGGTGAACATGGCCGCCGTGGTTTCTTTTTTGGTCGCCAACAGCACCGTGCCACCGCTGAACGGTGCTTGCTCCTGCACCACTTCCTGAGCCGCTACCGACTGCTGATAGGCCTGCCGGTCGAGTTGCTCCTGCTTCAGGGAAGCACCACCAAAGACCGACATCCAGAGGATGGTGACCATGGTCGGCACAATCAACGCACCCACTACCAGCTCACGGATGGTCCGGCCTTTGGAAATTCGCGCGATGAACAAGCCGACAAACGGCCCCCAGGTCATCCACCAAGGCCAGTAGAACGCGGTCCACCAGTTTTGCCATTCGCTGTCTTTCTGGGCATCCATCCAGAAACTCAGGCCGACGATGTTCTGCACATAATCGCCGGTGGATTCGAACATCAAGTTCAGAATGTAACGGGTTGGACCTAACAGCAGCACCGCGAGCATTAACAGGAAAGACAAATACATATTAAGGGTGGAGATGCGCTTCATCCCCTTGGACAATCCCACCAGCAAGGAAACGCAGGCGAGAATACTGACCACCAGGATAATCGATAACTGCAGGCCGATACTCACCGGGACATCAAACACTTGATGTAAGCCGGTATTGATCTGCGCCACACCCAGGCCCAGTGACTGGGAAACACCAAAGGCGGTGATCACCACACCCATGATATCGACCACATGGCCGATCCAGCCGTAGATGCGGTTACCGATCAACGGATAGAGCAACGAACGCAGCGCCAGCGGCAAGCCCCGGCGATAGGCAAAGTACGCCAGGCCCAGGCCGATCATGGAAAAGATTGCCCACGGGTGCAGGCCCCAGTGAAACAGGGTGATGCGCATGGCGATGCTCGCCGATTCGTCGGTCAAGCCCTTGGAAAACGGGTTGTCGGCGTAGTGCAGCATGGGCTCGGCAACCGACCAGAAGATCAGGCCGATGCCCATGCCGGCGCTGAACAGCATGGCGATCCAGGATGCGAAACTGAACTCTGGCACATCCTCGTCGGCGCCCAGCTTGAGGTTGCCAAAGCGACTGACGGCAATATAAGCCAGCACCCCAAGTACAGCACTGATCAACGTGATGTAGTACCACTTGAAGTTGTACAGGATAAACCCGGAGGCCGTTTCAAACGCCTTGGCGGCTTGTTCATCTTGAACGGCACAAAACAGTACAAACAGGATCACGC
Organism: Pseudomonas sp. Irchel 3H3; assembly: GCF_900187635.1. Lineage (NCBI taxonomy): Bacteria > Pseudomonadati > Pseudomonadota > Gammaproteobacteria > Pseudomonadales > Pseudomonadaceae > Pseudomonas > Pseudomonas sp. Irchel 3H3. The sequence goes on from NZ_FYEC01000031.1 coordinate 15,930, forward strand.
CAACTAATGAAGCCACCGTCACTTTCGGATTCAAGCCTTTCAACATGCCAGATTGCGCACGCATTTTATTCCCCTTTTGTTTTTGTATAAGGGTGTAGAGAGTGTTCTGGAGTCAGGCGCTTGACGGGTTATTTAAAGCCCCGAAAAACAACGCTGTTCATCCGATGATTATTCCAGGCGTGTTTATCCTAATTACCACTGGCAAGATGGTGGAAACCCCACCCGCCTTCAAACCATTTTTCGTCACCGATTCATGAGAAAAACGCATCGATCAAAACCGTCGCTGTCCTCCCTGGCGACGGCACTTAGTGCCTTGCCGATTGCTCTACCGGCTCTGCCACCGCCACCCAGTTCGAACTTGCCAGACCATCCGGCGTGAGCGGTTGATGCAAGGGCGCGTCCGGGTTCAGGTGCCGACCGCTGACTCGCGTCTGGGTCACGCACAAGGCCAGCAACAACGCACAACCGGCGTGGAAAAAATACAGGCTGGAGGCGCCCGCATATTCCATCAATAAACCTGCCACCAGCGGCCCGATACAGGCTCCGACGCCGAAGGTGATCAACAGCATGCCCGAGAGGGACACCCGCAAGCCTGCCTCCATATTGTCATTGGCCAGCGCCACGCCCAGCGGGTACAGGCAAAACTGCAGGAAGCCAATCGCCGCGCCAAACAGCAACACGGTGCTGAACGAGGGCGACTGATTAAACCCCAGCGGCAGGCTGGCCACGAGAAGCACCACCGCCACCCCACGGATCAGGCTCGCCCGTGGCAGCCGGTCCGAGAGCCAGCCCAGCGGCAACTGCGCCAGCAGCCCGGCGCCGATGGTCAAGGCCATGAACTGCCCGACCTGCGCCGTATCGAGTCCCTGCTTGCTCGCATAGATCGCAGCCAGGCCGTAGAAACTGCCATTGATCATCCCGGACACCAGGACGGTCACCAACGACTGGGGAATCCGCCGCACAAACAACCGCACATCAATCGCCGCACTGGGCACCACGCTGGGATGGGCGCTGCGGGTCAGCGCCACTGGCACCGAGCACAGGGCAAACACCATGGCCACGCCCAATAGCGCACGAATGCCCAAGCCGGTATCGAGGGTCAGGGCCAACTGGCCGAGCATCATGCCGACGTAGCTGGCAACCATGTACAGCGCCAGTACCGCGCCACGTTGCTCGGTGCGGGCCTGATCGTTGAGCCAGCTTTCGATCACCATCAGCTGGCACATCATCGCCAGCCCCACCAGCGCCCTGAGCAATAGCCAGAACGGCAGTGAATGACTGAATTCATGGGCCAGCACCGCTGCGGCAATAATCCCGGCGCACGCTGCATAGGTACGAATGTGCCCAACCGCGCCGATCAGCCAACGCCCGACCCAACCGCCCAGGACCATGCCCAGGGCATTGGCGGCCATCAAGGCACCGCCGGCCGCCTCGCTCCCGCCCATGCCACTCAAGCGCAACGCCAGATAGGTCATCAGCAGGGTCGAGCCCAATTGCATCAACAAGCTGGCCAGGTAAAGGGCCCCGAAAGTTCGCGTCAGTCCAAGCACGGTGCGGATTCCAAGAAGTCCAAGGGAGGGAAGTTGGCGTCACGCCAATCCGTGCAGCTCTTTCCAGTTACCTGGGTGCACCACGTAGCCGAACAAGGCATGACCGCCATACACCAGCTCGCTGCCTTCAGGAATCCACAGCACCTGGCCCGGCCTGACCTCGAACATTTCGCCGTCGGCCTGCAACTGCAGACAGCCCTCGATCACGAAGATCACCTCGTCATACAGCACCGTCCACCGCACCTCTGCCCCTTCCCAGCGGGCAAATCCCACCCCGATGTTCGGCGACACCTCGTTGCTCACGGCACGGGCGACATAGGCCGCTCCGGGCGGCCCACCACGCACGGTGAATGTCAGGTCCTGCTGGTCGATGCACAGCACCCGTGCCTTGCCTGGGGCGCGCGGGCTCATAACTCACTCCGGCTGTTCCAGGCGGCCAGGCGAATGCGCGAGCGCACCCCCAGGCCGAGAAACGGTTCCGGTGGGTTGAGCGACGGCATGCCGGTCACCGCGCGGATATCGTTCAACTGCGCCGAATCGGCGCCCACCGCCAGATCGGCCAGCAAGGTCCCGGAAATCGTGCCCCAGGCCGCACCCACCCCGTTGTCGCACGCCGAGGCATGCAGCCCCGGTTCCAGTTCGCCAAAGAAGTTGGTGAAGTTGCGCGAGATCGCATAGACCCCACCCCAGGTATGACTGAAAGGCACCTCGGCCAGTTGCGGGAAGCGCGCCAGGAACGCCTTGCGATGCGCCGCGCGCACGTCCAGGCGCATGGCATCGCTGGTGCTGCGCCCATACTTGGGCACATGTTTATAGGTATTGCGGATGATCAGGCGACGATCCTCGGTCATGCGCACCGTGGTACCGGCGTGGTCCGCCGGGGTCAGCCCCCAGTCCACCTGACCGCCGTAGGCCGCCAGCTCGTTGTCGGTCAGCGGTCGGGTCCAACTGGCGAAGGTCATCACCGGCAGCAGGCGGTTACGCAAATAACCAAACTCCTGGGTGAAGATGCTGGTGCCGAGCAATACCTGCGGGCTGCGGATCAGCCCCTGGCTGCCATGCAACAGCCAGCCGCCCTTGCCGTCGCGCTCCAGGCGCTGGATCGGTGACTCTTCCAGCAACTCGACATTCTCCGGCAACGAACGCGCCAGCCCGGTGACCAGGGCCGCGGGTTGCATCAGGTAGCAGCCGGGGGTGTAGATCGCGCCACTGTAATGCTGGGTGCCGAGGACACTGGACAGTTCTGCCGGACCCACCCGGCGAAACGGTTCGCCAAGGTCGCTCATCAGCCGCTCGAAGTGATCCAGGTAAGCCAGGCCACGCGCACCGACGGCACCTTGATACTTACCGGCATGGGACCATTGGCAATCGATCCCACGGCTCTGCACCAAGCCTTGCAACTGTGCAATGGCGGCGCGATTGAGCCCCAGCAAGCGCTGCTTGTGTGCCGGGTCCGGATGCTCCAGGGCGAACTTGTGGGGCAGGTCAATCACAAACCCGGAGTTGCGCCCCGAAGCCCCGTGAGCCACCCGTTGGGCATCGACCAACAGAATCCGTGCTTGCGGGTGATGCGTTGCCAGGCGGCGTGCGGCCGCCAGGCCGGCAAACCCTGCGCCGACGATGGTGAAGTCGGCCCGCTGCTCACCGGACAGGCGCGTGCAGGCGGGTTGTGGAGGCAAGGCTGCGTACCAGCCGCAGCTGGCATCGTCATACGGCAGATTGATCGTGTTCTTCATGATTCGGGCCTCAGGCTACAGCCTGTTGGGAGTTCTGGCAGGACTGCAGCAAACGGCTGCGTTGGGCTTGCGCCTGGCGACCGAGCAGGACAAAACCTTGCAGCGCGCCGTCGACGTCATGGAAACCGGCACTCACCCCATCCTCGGTCAAGGTGCAGCGCCATTCCCCCACGCAACCCGCCGCGGGCGGCAGCAGGCACAGCGGCGCGACCGGGGTCTTGACCGTCACCGGCATCAACGGGTAATCGACGGCCGTAGGCCGGCCGAGCAAAGTCTGGCTGAGTGCCTGGATGCCCTGGTTGATCGGTGCCAGATACGGCAACAACTGCCCGGCGATTTCGATGCAATCGCCCAAGGCGTAGATCCCCGGCTGGGAAGTCTGCAGTCGCGAGTCCACTTGAATGCCCCTGCCGACTGTCACCCCGGCACTCTCTGCCAGGCTGAGGTCCGGCCGCAGCCCGACGGCAGACAACACCAGGTCGGCCTCGATGCGTTGCCCGTCGGCGAGTTGCAAGCCGTAACCCTGGGCCGTTGGCTCGATGGCCTGCAGGGTGTTCTGCAGATACCAATTCACTCCCAATTCGCTGAGGGCGTGCTGCAGCTTCTGGCCGGCCTCGACCGGCAGCAGGCGCTCCATGGGCCAGCGGCCGAGGCCGATGACATCGACACGCACGCCGTTGCTGGCCAGGTCGTTGGCAAACTCGCAACCGATCAGGCCGTCGCCCAGGATGGCGACACGCTGCACGCTGCTCAGGCGCTGACGAAACTGTCGGTAGTCGTGCAAATTGTTGACGCTGAGTACGGCACTGGTGTCGCCCTCGATCGCCAGGCGCAGCGGCATCGCGCCGCTGGCGAGGACCAACTGGCCGTAGTCCATCTCACCCAGACTGGTGCTCAAGCGCCGCGCCGCGCTGTCAATGCGCTGCACCTGGCAATGCGCATAGACGCGGATATTCAGGCGCCGCTCGATGGCCATCGGCGACTCGCTGGCCAATGCCTCGGCGTCTTTGCCCTGGGACAGCCCGATCGACAGTGCCGGCTTGGAATACAAGTGCCCGCAGTCCTGGGTCAGCACGCAGATCTCCACCCGCGGGTCGGCCTTGCGCAATGCCTGGGCCAGGCCGTAACCGGCGTAGCCGCTGCCGATGATGACGATCGGCTGGGTCGGCAACAGCGCTGCAGGGGCTATCACCGGGGTGGGCAACGGCACACTGGCGACGGTAGCCGGCGCAACATGCTCACTGATATCGAGCATCTCGAAATCCGCCTTGCCGACGTGGCATTCGGGGCACAGCCAGTCTTCGGGCACATCCTCCCAGCGCGTGCCGGCGACGATGCCGTCCTGGGGCCAGCCCAGCGCCTCGTCGTAGATCAGGCCACAGACGATACACAGCCAAGTCTTGTACATGGCGCTCACTCCCCCGCAACCCGGATCGCTACGTTCTTGGTGCGCACATAGCTGTACAAGGCTTCCTGGCCCTTTTCCCGGCCAAAACCCGACAGCCCGACGCCACCAAACGGGGTTTCGATTCCCCCGGCGTACCATTCGTTGACGAACACCTGGCCGGCCCTCAGGCGCCGGGTGCAGCGCATCGCCCGGCTGATGTCCTGGGTGAACACCCCCGCCACCAGGCCGAACTCGGTACCGTTGGCGATGGCGATCGCTTCCTCCTCGGTGTCGAAAGGGATCACCGCCAGCACCGGGCCAAACACCTCTTCCTGGGCAATGCACATGTCGGGACGCACATCGCGGAACACCGTCGGGGCCATGAAGTGACCGGCTCGGTCAGGCAATGCCTGGCCACCGGTGGCCGCTACCGCACCTTGCGCCACAGCGCGGCGACACAGGTCTTCGATACCTGCCAGTTGTCCGGCACTGACCACGGGCGTGAGGTCCGCGTCGTCCTGGCCGATCCCGACGCTGAGCCCTTCGGCCATGGCGACCACGGACTCGACCACTTGCTCATAAATCTCGCGCTGCACCAGCAGCCGGGACATCGCTGAACAGACCTGGCCGGCATTGAAGAAAATCCCCGACTGGACGCTGGCCAGCAGTTGCTCGGGGTCGGCATCGGCGAAGGCAATCGCCGCCGACTTGCCCCCCAACTCCATCACGCTGGGAATCGCGTGTTGGGCGGCATCCCGCAAGATCGACTGCCCGGTAGGCACGGAACCGGTGAACACAATCTGGTCCACCGCACGGTGGCTGACCAAGTGCGCCCCGACCTCACGGCCTCGGCCGCAGATCAGGTTGACCGCGCCTCGCGGCAAGCCCGCTTTGCTGATGGCGCCGATCAGTACACACAGGCCCAACGGTGAAAGCTCAGGCGACTTGATGATCACCGCGTTACCCGCCGCCAACGCCGGGGCCAGGGAACGCGCACAGATCGAAACCGGGAAGTTCCAGGGCACGATCTGCGCCGAAACGCCCATCGGGTCGTACAGGGTAAAGTCCATGTAACCGTTGCCCAGCGGGATCGAGGTGCCCTCGATCTTGTCCGCCATCCCGGCGTAATACTCGAAGTACCGCGCCGCCTCGACGAACTCGTCCCTGGCGTCGCACAGGCGCTTGCCGTTCTCCTGGCACAGCACCCAGGCGCCCTCGTCGGCCACGGCGCGAATTTCTTCGGCGATGCGCAGCAGCCAAGTAACGCGTTGCGCCGGGCGCACTCGGGTCATTTCACCGCTGTCGGCACAGCGCCGGGCCGCCGCCAAGGCGCGCTCGGCGTCTGCCAGACCGGCCTGGGCGATGGTTGCGAGCAACTCGCCATTGCCCGGGTTGTGGACTTTCAAGTGCTGGGTACTGTCGCTCCATTCACCGTCGATGTAGTTGAGCCAGTGCGAGGCTATCGGATACATGGGCGCTCCTCCTCAGGCAGACGGCGTGGTGGCGAGCAACTGACGTGCAGCCCACTGGTGGAAGAAGTGCGTCGGGATGTCCATTTCCGGAGAGAACGCGCCACCTTTGTAGCCTGGGGAGAAACGGCCTTTCTGCATGCCTTCCACCGAGCTGATGTCTTCCTGGAACACCACTTTCCAGGACTCGAGAATCGCTGCGCGGCAGGCGGCGAACTCATCGCTGGTGGCCGCTTCGTCACCCACATAGAACAGGCGCAGGTGCTCGATGGTGCGTCCCGGCGCAACCGGCTCAAGCTGCATGGCAAAGGCGTGGTCGGCCTGGATGCCCAGCAGCACGTTGGGGAAAAATGCTACATATTCGGCGTTGCGCAGACGGTCCTGGGGCCACGCCGGGAACTTCGGCAGGTGGGTCCCGGCGACATCCGAGAGGTTGTAGGCGTAGCTGCCCTGGCCGGCGAAATGCTCGTCGAACAGGATGTTGTAGTGGTCTTCCAGGCGTGAATAGGAGTTCAGGCTCGGGTGCACCCACGGCAGGTGATAGGCCTCGCAGTAGTTCTCCACCGCCAGCTTCCAGTTGCAGTTGATGTCCAGGGTGGTCTGGTCCTGGCCCGCACGGCGACGCAGCAGGCTCATGCCGTCCTCGCCAAGGAACTGGGTCCAGCGCGTGGTCAGTGGCGCGAGCATGTCCTCGAGTGGCTGGGCGTCGCCCGACAGGTTGATGAACACCATGTCCATCCAGATCGCGCTGCGGATGGCTTTCAGGCCGTGCTTTTCGCAGGCGAAGCGCTCGTCCTTGTGCTGATCGATCCCGCCGACGTGCGGCGTGCCACGCAGGCCGCCGTTGAGGTCATAGGTCCAGGAGTGGTAAGGGCAGCGAATCACCCCTTGCACCTCACCGGCCTCCTCCACCAGCTTCATGCCGCGGTGACTGCAAACGTTATGGAATACCTGCACCAGGCCTTCACGGTTGCGCATCAGCAGCAGGGGCAGGCCCATGAAATCAATCGGCTTGACCGAACCGGCCTTGACCAGGTCACTGGCGAAACCGACACAGGCCCAGGTCTTGCCCATGACCTGATCACGTTCCAGTTCGAAGAAATGTTGATCGGTGTAGAACTCGTTGCTCAGCCCGGTGGCCTCATGGATCGGGTTAAGTACGGTTTCAAGGTGATGCACAGGAATTTGGCGGTTGTTGCTCATTATTGTTTTCCCCTGCTGGGCACGGTTTGGAAAGATCGGCAGGCCCACTGGCCACTGTCCGTTGGCAGCCAGTTTGGGAAAACAGGAGTGGTCTCGACAAACGATATTTGCGGGGCGATTCATGACTTTTAGTCATAAATTCGCCTGCCTTGTTTTTTGCCTTGAAACTTGCTAATTGCAGGGGCGCGCGAATATATGAGCAACTTGTTGTTATCGGCAAGTTTAACTTTTTGCGATTATTAGACGGAGTCTTTCGAAGGCGGAAGTTGATTCAACAACCAACTTCTAAAGCACTTCACACTCTGGCGCATAGCCCCCCGGGACAACGGTTCCAGCAAACAGAACTGCGCCTCGGTCGTTAATACCGCCTCCAGCGGTCGTACCAATGCGCCGGTGCGCAAAGGGTCGTCGACCAGGTTCGACCAGGCCAGGGCAATGCCCTGCCCGTTGATTGCCGACTGGATCAGCATCGAGTAACTATTGATATTGATTCGGCGCTTTGGCTCGACCTTGTTCAGGCCCTGGCTGAGCAACCAGTCGGACCAGCCGATCCAGTCCCGCTGCGGGTCATCGAGGTACAGCCAGGTCAAGCCGGCAAGGTCCTCAGGCTTGCTCAAATGCGGGTGCTGGGCCAGGTAGGCCGGGCTGCAAACCGGGTACACCTCCTCGCAAAACAAGGGCGTTACCTGCATGTTCGGTGGTGGCGTGCGGCAGTAATACAAGGCCAGGTCACAGTCCAGCCGGGAGAAATCCTTGACCTGATCGTGGGCGATGATCCGCAGGTCGATCTCTTCGTTTTCACGCTGGAACTGGGTGACTTTGGGCAATAACCAGAGTGATGCCATGGCCGTACTGGTGGCCACCGTTACTTGCTCGGCCCCCTGCCATTGGCGTATTTCCCCGGTGGCTTGCGCCACGCCCAGCAATGAATTGCGAACCGCTTCGTAATACTGGCTGGCGGCCGGGCTTAGTTGCAGAGTACGGGTCGTGCGTATAAATAGGGTTTTACCCAGGTAATCTTCGAGCAAACGTACCTGGCGACTGATCGCGCCTTGGGTAACGTTTAATTCATGCGCCGCCAACGTGAAACTCATGTGCCGCGCTGCGGCCTCAAAAGCAATCAAACTATTGAGGGGTGGAAGTGGATGGATTCTCATGCAGGCAAGTCACGTCGTTATTGTGGTTATATGCCACTAGTCTAGCCCTTGTAATAAGCAGTGCACAGAGGGACGCTCGCCCACCGGTCCTGTGCTGGAAAACAAAACGCCGCTCAATGAGCGGCGTTCTTGTGCGCGGGGCAGTTACCAGGACCTGGAAGGCCTCAGGCTTTGCTGTCCCATGGACGATCGCCACGCTCATCCTTGATGCGGGTCGGCAGGCCCATCACGTCCAGCGCCTTGAGGAACGGCTCGGCTGGCAGCTCCTCGACGTTGACCATGCGTTGCACGTCCCACTCGCCACGGGCGACCAGCAAGGCGGCGGCTACCGGTGGCACGCCAGCGGTATAGGAAATGCCCTGGCTGTCGGTTTCGGCATAGGCCTCCTCGTGATCAGCCACGTTGTAGATGAACACTTCACGCGGCTGGCCATCCTTGGTGCCCTTGACCAGGTCGCCGATGCAGGTCTTGCCGGTGTAGCCAGGCGCCAGCGAACTTGGGTCCGGCAGCACGGCCTTGACCACTTTCAACGGCACCACTTCCAGGCCTTCGGCAGTCTTGACCGGTTGCTCGGAGAGCAGGCCAAGGTTCTTGAGTACGGTGAACACATTGATGTAGTGCTCGCCGAAGCTCATCCAGAAACGCACGTTGGCCACGCCGAGGTTCTTCGACAGGGAGTGCACTTCATCGTGACCGGTGAGGTAGAGGTTCTGCGCGCCGACCACTGGCAGGTCGTCGGTGCGTTTGACTTCGAACATGGTGTTGCTGGTCCACTGGCTGTCCTGCCAGCTCCACACCTGTCCGGTGAATTCGCGGAAGTTGATTTCCGGGTCGAAATTGGTGGCGAAATATTTGCCGTGGGAACCGGCATTGACGTCGAGAATGTCGATCGAATCAATGCGGTCGAAATACTGTTGTTGCGCCAGGGCTGCATAGGCGTTGACCACACCCGGGTCGAAGCCCACGCCGAGAATGGCGGTGACGTTCTTCTGCTGGCATTCCTCGAGGTGCTTCCACTCGTAGTTGCCATACCAGGGCGGCGTTTCACAGATTTTGCCCGGCTCTTCGTGGATGGCGGTGTCCAGGTAGGCGACACCGGTATCGATGCAGGCACGCAGCACCGACATGTTGAGGAACGCGGAACCAACGTTGATGACGATCTGCGATTCGGTTTCGCGGATCAGCGTCTTGGTCGCTTCGACATCCATGGCGTCCAGGGCAAAAGCCTGGATATCGGCGGGCACTTTGAGGCTGCCCTTGGCCTTGACGCTGTCGATGATGGCCTGGCATTTGGAGATGTTGCGCGACGCGATAGCAATACGACCGAGTTCATCGTTGTGCTGCGCGCACTTGTGGGCCACCACCTTGGCGACACCTCCTGCACCAATGATAAGTACGTTCTTCTTCAATTTTTCTCTCTCTCCTTCTGCGCCAGCTTACGAAAGGCTGGACAAGTAATCGTCGAAACCAAACTCACGAACCAGCTCGACACTACCATCGAGTTGTTTCACTACGATGGACGGCATTTTCAGGCCGTTGAACCAGTTTTTCTTGACCATGGTGTAACCCGCGGCATCGACAAACGACAGACGGTCGCCAATCGCCAACGGTGCAGCAAACTGATACTCACCAAAGATATCCCCGGCCAGGCAGGATTTGCCGCACACCATGTAGGTGTGTTCACCCTCGCTCGGCGCCAGCTTGGCGTTCAGGCGGTAGATCAGCAGATCGAGCATATGCGCTTCGATGGAGCTGTCCACGACGGCCAGGTGCTTGCCGTTGTAGAGGGTGTCGAGCACGGTGACTTCCAGCGAAGCGCTCTGGGTGATGGCAGCTTCGCCCGGCTCCAGGTAGACCTGCACGCCGTACTTCTGCGAAAAGGCCTTGAGGCGCGCGCAGAACTGGTCGAGGGCATAGTCTTCACCGGTGAAGTGAATACCGCCGCCCAGGCTGACCCATTCGACCTTGTGCAGCAGGTGACCGAAGCGCTCCTCGATGGTGCACAGCATCTGGTCGAACAGGCCGAAGTCGCCGTTCTCGCAGTTGTTGTGGAACATGAAGCCGGAGATCTGCTCGATGACCGCCTCGACCTTGACCGGGTCCCACTCGCCCAGGCGGCTGTATGGACGCGCCGGGTCTGCCAGCAGGTAGTCGGAGCTGCTCACCTGCGGGTTGACCCGCAGACCGCGAACCTTGCCTTCGGACGCCTCGGCAAAGCGCTGCAACTGGCCGATGGAGTTGAAGATGATCTTGTCGCAGTTGGCGAGCATCTCCTCGATCTCATCGTCGGCCCAGGCCACGCTGTAGGCGTGGGTCTCGCCGGCAAATTTCTGGCGGCCGAGCTTGAGCTCGTAGAGCGAGGACGAGGTGGTGCCATCCATGTACTGCTCCATCAGGTCGAACACCGACCAGGTGGCGAAGCACTTGAGCGCCAACAGGGCCTTGGCCCCGGACTGCTCGCGCACGTAGGCGATCTTCTGCATGTTCGCCAGCAGCTTTTGTTTATCGATCAGGTAGTACGGCGTCTTAATCATTTCGAGGCCTCCGGCAAGGCTAGCCAAAAAAGGATGCGCATTGTGCCTTCACTGACTGCAGATCGAAAGAGCAGAAAGCGTTTGCGCCCTGGCCAGGGCATGGGAAGGGGTCAGTTATAACGGGGCGGGGCATGCAGGACGGCAGTTTCAACCCACCAAACCGGTGGGGGTGTCAGGTGCCATGGATGTTGACTGTGCCGGCCTCATCGCGGGCAAGCCCGCTCCTACAGTGATTTTGGCTGTTCACAGATTCTGTATACACCACATCAAACCTGTGGGAGCGGGCTTGCCCGCGATGGCGGTGTGTCAGGCAACATCGATGTTGGCTGTGCTGGCCACATCGCGAGCAAGCCGCAAGCGGGCGCTCGCTCCCACAATGAATTTGGTTGCTCACAGATTTTGTATACACCCATACCAAACCTGTGGGAGCGGGCTTGCCCGCGATGGCGGTGTGTCAGGCAACATCGATGTTGGCTGTGCCGGCCTCATCGCGAGCAGGCTCGCTCCTACAATGAACTTGGTTGGTCACGGATTTTGTATACACCCACATCAAACCTGTGGGAGCGGGCTTGCCCGCGATGGCGGTGTGTCAGGCGCCAGCGATGTTGGCTGTGCTGGCCTCATCGCGAGCAAGCCGCAAGCGGGCGCTCGCTCCCACAATGAATTTGGTTGCTCACAGATTTTGTATACACCTGCAAGGTCGGATACACCTTTGCCTAGCGCGCGCTCGCCAGTTCACGCAGCCGCGCCAACTCGGCTGCAGGCAGGCTGATGCCATCGGCCAGGGATTTGGCCCGTTCCTGATACCGTCGGTCGCCTGGCATGCGTTGCAGGCCGACGCCGCGCATCTGCTGCACCAGTTCTTCGCTACGGCTGGCGAAGTGGTTGCCGGCGGTCTTGCTCGGATCGATCACGATCAGCAACTGACCGGTCCAGGGGGTTTGTGCCCCGGGATGGTTCGACCAGTCGAACTCGAACGAGAAGTTGCCGCCGGTCAGGGCCGCCGCCAACAGTTCCACCATCATCGACAGGGCCGAACCCTTGTGCCCGCCAAACGGCAACAGCGCGCCGCCGTTGAGGATAGCCTTGGGGTCCCGGGTCGGCTGGCCCAGGCTGTCGACGCCCATGCCCTCGGGCAGCAATTGACCCTGACGCGCGGCGATCTGCACATCGCCGTGGGCGATGGCGCTGGTCGCCAGGTCAAAGACGATCGGCTCGCCACCGGCCCGCGGTGCGGCAAAGGCAATCGGGTTGGTGCCGAACAGCGGCCGTTGCGCGCCATGGGGCACCACGCAGGTCATGCTGTTGACCACGCTCAAGGCCACCAGGCCCTCTTCGGCGAAGGGTTCGACGTCCGGCCAGAGCGCGGCGAAATGGTGCGAGTTGCGGATCGCCAACACCGCGATGCCGGCACTGCGGGCCTTTTCGACCAGCAAGCCACGGGCTGCGGCCAAGGCCGGCTGGGCAAAACCTTTGGCCGCGTCGACCCGGACAAAACCCGAAGCCACATCCTCCACCACCGGCACGGCCCGACCATCCACCCAGCCACTGGCCAACGACGACAGGTAACCGGGAATGCGGAACACCCCGTGACTGTGGGCGCCGTCGCGCTGGGCGCTGGCACAGTTGTGCGCCAGTACCTGGGCGACTTCCGACGAGGTGCCGTGCTGTTCAAAGATGCGCTGCAGCAGCTCAGTCAGGTCGGCGAGTGAAAGGCTTTGCACTTCGGGCAAAGCGGTGTTGGCGTGGGACATTCTGAAGCTCCGGGCGATTTGTTGTTATGGGCGAACTATCCGGCGATGACAGTTATCTGTCAAATATTGACTTTATGACAGAAAACATCCATTTTCCTTCCCAAGCGCTGAATAACAACAGGAAACAGCCTTGAGCCAGCCCATCAAACAACGCCTTGAAAGCAGTCTGTCAACCGCCGCCGCCTCTGGCCGGGCGATTGCCAACTACATGCTGGCCAACCTCTATGAACTGCCGTTCCAGACCGCTGCCGACATTGCCGCGAAGTTGAACGTCAGTGAATCCAGCGTCGGGCGCTTCTGTCGCTCCATCGGCTACAGCCACTTCAAAGACCTGAAAAACGACCTCAAGGCCGACCTGGGCGATGGCCCGTGGCTGGTAGGCGACCGTTTGCAGGAATTCCGCCAGCAGGCCAACCAGGGTCCGCAGGGCCTGCCCCGCAGCTTCGAGCTGGAAGTGGCGGCGCTGGTCAAGGTCTACGAATACAGCCTGACCCCCACCTGGCACGCCGTCAGCCAGCGCCTGGCCAGCCGGCGCAAGGTGTTCGTCGCCGGGTTCCAGACCGAACGGGGCATCGCCGCCTCCATGGTGCACTTGCTGCAGTACCTGCGCGATGACGTGCACTGGGTCGACGGCGCTGCCGGGCATTACGCCGACGTGCTGCTCAGCCTGCCCGCCGACAGCGCCCTGGTGGTGTTCGAAGCCCGCCGCTATTCACGCCATGCCCTGACCCTGTGCCGCAAGGCCCGCGAGGCGGGCATCCCGGTGACGCTGGTCACCGACACCTTTTGCGACTGGGCCGAGCAGAACGCCGACGAAGTGTTCCGCGTGCCCACCGAGTTCAACCTCTTCTGGGAGTCGACCGCCGCGATGCTGTCGTTGGTGCACCTGCTGGTCAACGACGTCTGCAAACAGCTGGGCCCGGAAGTGGAAAAACGTCTTGCCGCCGTTGCGCTCCTGCACAACGAGTTCGTTGGATACACATCATCACCAAGCTCAAAACAATAAATCGAGGTGCTAGATGAAACACGTCATTCGCTTTGCCAGTGCATGTGCAATGGTCCTGGCCGGGGCCTCCGGCGCGCAGGCTGAAGTCCTGAAGATCGCCACCGAAGGCGCTTACCCGCCGTTCAACTATGTCGACTCGGACAACAAGCTGCACGGCTTCGATGTGGACATTGCCAACGCGCTGTGTGAACGCATGAAAGTCCAATGCAAGATCGTCGCCCAGGACTGGGAAGGGATTATCCCGGCGCTGATGGCGAAGAAATACGACGCCGTGGTTGCCTCGATGATCGCCACCGACGAGCGCAAGCAGAAGATCGATTTCACTAACCACTACTACCGCACTCCGCTGTCCGTGGCCGTGCCCAAGGACTCGGACATCTCCGACGCCCAGACCGATTTCAAAGGTCGCACCGTGGGTGCCCAGGCCTCCTCGACCCAGGCCATCTACGCCGAAGATCACTACGGCCCGGCTGGCGCCGACGTCAAGTTCTACCCGACCCTGGATGAAGCCAACAGCGACCTGGCTGCCGGCCGCGTCGACGGGGTGATTGCCGACAAGTTCCCACTGCTGGCCTGGATCGACAGCGCCGGCAAGGACTGCTGCAAGATCATCGGCGATGTCAACGGCACCACCGCCGACGCCTCCATCGCGGTACGCAAGGGTGACGATGCACTGCGCGAACGTTTCAACAAGGCGCTGGATGAAATCGTCGCCGACGGCACCTACAAGAAGATCTCCAGCCGCTACTTCGCGTTCGACATCTACTGATCCCCTGCCCCCCAGGCCAGCCTGCGGGGCGTTCCTTGCCGACCTGCTGCACCGCGCGCCCACCGGCGGCGGTGCACGCGTGCGGGCCTAATTTACCGAGAGGGTTCGAGCATGTTCGAAAACCTGTCACTGCTTTCCTTCGCCAGCGGCGGCTGGGGCTCAGCCTTGCTGGCCGGCGCCCTGGTGACCATCGTCCTGGCCTTGAGCTGCCTGCCGATCGGCTTGCCACTGGGGTTGGGCCTGGCCTTGGCCGCCCGCTCCCGACGTCGCTGGCCGCGCGCCATGAGCACGGTGTTTGCCACCGTGTTCCGTGGCCTGCCCGAACTGCTGACCCTGCTGATCATTTACTACGGCTGCCAGATCGGCGCGCAGAAACTGTTGTCGGTGATGGGCTACGAGGCTGAAGTGGCGATCAACCCCTTCGTCGCCGCCATGATCGCGTTCAGCCTGGTGTTCGCTGCGTTCTCCAGCCAGATCTGGCTGGGCGCCTTCAAGACCGTGCCCAAGGGCCAGTTCGAAGCCGCTGCCGCCCTCGGCCTGTCCCGGCGCACCACCTTTACCAAAGTGGTGCTGCCGCAACTGGTGCGCATCGCCCTGCCGGGCCTGTCGAACAACTGGCTGTCGTTGCTCAAGGACACTTCGCTGGTGTCGACCATCTCGCTGGTCGACCTGATGCGCCAGACCAACCTGGCCGTCAGCGTGACCAAGGAACCAATGTTGTTCTACACCGTGGCCTGCTTTGGCTACCTGTTCTTCTCGGCGATTTCCGGCCGCCTGTTCCAGTACCTGGAACAGCATTTCAGTCGCCATCAACGGAGCGTGCGCCCATGAGCCTGGCTGAATTGCAGAGTCTGTTCCTCAGCCCTGAGTTGCTGGAACGTTATGGTCCACGCTTCATAGACGGGCTGTTGGTCACCGCCAAACTGGTGGCTATTTCCTTCACCCTCGGTGCCCTGCTCGGCCTGCTGATTGCCCTGGCGCGGTTGTCGGGCAACCGCTTTCTCAGCCGTTTTGCCGGCGTCTATGTGTACTTCTTCCGTGGCTCGCCGCTGCTGGCCCAACTGTTCATGCTGTATTACGGCCTGGGTTCGTTCAAAGGCTTCTGGCAGGACGTCGGCCTGTGGTGGTTCTTCCGTGACGCCTGGTTCTGCACCCTGCTGGCGTTCACCCTGAACACCGCGGCCTATCAGGCGGAGATCCTGCGGGGCAGCATCATGGCCGTGGCCCAGGGGCAACGCGAAGCCTGCAACGCCCTGAGCCTGTCGCGCTGGACCACCTTTCGCAAAGTCGTCCTGCCGCAATCGCTGCTGGTGGCCATCGGCCCCCTGGGCAACGAACTGATCCTGATGATCAAGGCCAGCGCCATTGCCTCGCTGGTGACCATCTACGACTTGATGGGGGTGACCAAACTGGCCTTCTCGCGCAGTTTCGACTTCCAGATCTACCTCTGGGCCGCGGTGCTGTACCTGCTGATCGTGGAAGTGGTGCGACGCAGCCTCAAAGCCCTGGAAGGCCGCCTCGGCCGCCACTTGCAGTAAACCGGTTTTTTCTCGGGCTGCCGTGGGCGCCCCAGCATCAAGGATCTACCCATGCATTGCCAAACCATCGTTCTGGGCGCCGGGATTGTCGGCGTCAGTACCGCCCTCCAGTTACAGGCCCGTGGCCGCCAGGTGGTGCTTATCGACCGCCAGCAGCCGGGCAAAGGCACCAGCCACGGCAACGCCGGGCTGATCGAGCGCGCCAGCGTGATTCCCTATTCGTTCCCCCGCGAGCTGTCGAGCCTGCTGCGCTACGCCCGCAACCAGCAATCGGACGTGCGCTACAGCCTCAAGCACCTGCCCAAGGCCGGTCCCTGGTTGCTGCAATACTGGCGGCACTCCGGGGCCAAGGGCCTGGCCATGGCGACCAAGGCCATGCTGCCGCTGGTGGAACGTTGTGTCAGTGAACATGACCTGCTCTCGACGCCAGCCGGCATGGACCATTTGATCCAGGCCGGCGGTTGGGTCGAGGCCTACAGCTCGATCCCGGCTTTCTTCAAGGCGCAGCAGGACGCCGCAGCACTGCAGCGCTTTGGCCTCAATTACCAGGTGCTCGACCGCGACGAACTGCGGGCGCGCCAACCCGGCCTGCACAGCAGCGTGATCGGTGGCATCCACTGGCTCGACCCCAAGACCGTCAGCGATCCCGGCGGCCTGACCCGTGGGTACGCCGAACTGTTCGTCGAACGCGGCGGCGTGTTTGTCCTCGGCGATGCCCTCTCCCTGCGCCAGGGCGAAGGCAAATGGCAGGTACAGACCGAGCAGGGCCTGGTGATCGGCGACGAAGCCGTGGTCGCCCTCGGTCCGCAAGCCCGAGGCGTCTTCGAACCCCTGGGCTACAAGATTCCGCTGGCGATCAAGCGCGGCTATCACATGCACTATGCCGCCCTGCCAGGCAGTTGCCTGCAACAACCCTTGCTCGACCCTATCGGCGGTTACGTGCTGGCGCCGATGGTGGGTGGCGTGCGTCTGACCACCGGGATCGAGTTCGCCGACAGTGACGACCCGATCAACGAAATCCAGTTGCGCCGCTGCGAAGAGCTGGCGCGCAAGTTCTACCCGCTGGGCGAACGCCTGGACGCCGAACCTTGGCTGGGCCGCCGCCCGTGCCTGCCGGACATGTGCCCGGTGATCGGCCCGGCAGCGCGGCACCCGGGCCTGTGGTTCAACTTCGGCCACGCCCACCACGGCCTGACCCTCGGCCCGGTCTGCGGCCGTTTGCTGGCCGAAATGATGACCGGCGCCACCCCGTTCACCGACCCTGCCCCTTACAGCGCCGAGCGCTTCCATTGATTGCCGGAGACCCGACCATGCCTGCCCTCTCTGCCCGTATCGATACGCCGCTGGCCGTGCAACCCGACACCCGTAAGGTAGTGGTGGATATCGCCGCCCTGAACAAGTTCTATGGCGCCTTCCATGTCTTGCACGACATCAACCTGCAAGTGCGCGAAGGCGAACGCATCGTCCTGTGCGGGCCTTCCGGCTCGGGTAAATCGACCCTGATCCGCTGCATCAACCGCCTGGAAATCGCCGAGAAAGGCCGGATCCTGGTGAATGACACCGACCTGTCCCAGAACACCCGCGAGGCGGCCAAGGTGCGCAGCGAAGTGGGCATGGTGTTCCAGCATTTCAATCTGTTCCCGCACATGAGCGTGCTCGACAACTGCACCCTGGCGCCGATCTCGGTGCGTGGCCTGAGCCGCAAGAAAGCCGAGGAACTGGCCGAGCACTTCCTGCACAAAGTCGGGATCGCCAGCCAGGCCAGCAAGTACCCCAGCCAGCTCTCCGGCGGCCAGCAACAGCGCGTGGCCATCGCCCGGGCGTTGTGCATGGAACCGAAAATCATGCTGTTCGACGAGCCCACTTCGGCGCTCGACCCGGAGATGGTCAGCGAAGTGCTGGACGTGATGGTGAAACTGGCTGGCAGCGGCATGACCATGCTCTGCGTGACCCACGAGATGGGGTTTGCCCGGCAAGTAGCCGAGCGCGTGCTGTTTCTCGACGGTGGCCAGATCATCGAGGACGCCCCGCCGGAAGACTTCTTCAACGCCCCGAAAAGCCCACGGGCCAAGGCCTTCCTGGCGCAGATCGTGCATTGACACAGGCCAGGCCCGCAGGGTGCTGCGGGCCTGACTGACGAACGTCAGGCGACTATTGGGCGATACCCGCTAATCTCCCATGGCAATTCTTCAACACTGGAGGTTGGTCATGAATCCCAGATATCCACTGGTCGCCCTGCTGGTCAGCGCGAGCCTGTTTGGCTGTACCACGTCAAGCGAGCACGGGATCAGCATTCCCCTGGCGGCCACTCGGCACAACGTCGGGCAAATCGCCAATACCACCCTGGCCAATTGGGACCAGAACACCGGGTTCGACTTTTTCATCAGCGGCGTGCCCACCGGCACCTCCCTGCCCCTGCGCATCTACACCTTCATCCATAAGGGCAGTTGCCAGCAGCCCGGCCCGGTGGCCTATGCGATGAACGACAAGGTCAATACCGAACGCGCCGCCGTTGCCGGCTGGACCTTTTCCAGGAGCGCCGCCATCGCCCTGCCGGAGTTGCTGGCCGGCCAGTACTCGATCGTCCTGCGATCGGCACCGGAGGACGGCAACCTCGATCTGTTCTGTGGCGATATTCCCCAGGGCGGCACAGCAAAATAGTCGAGGCGCGATCAGCTCTCGACCGGGCTGCTTGGATCCTGACTGGCTTCAGCCGCCAGCTTCAAGCGGTCGGCTTTGCTGATGTACTTGTCTTTGTTGACTGGGGCCAGCTTGGCGCTGGCCTTTTTCGCGTGGGCTTTTAACAGCTGCTTGATTTTCTTACGGCGATTCATGGTGCTCTACTCAGGGTGACAATGGCGCGATGGTAGCAGCTTGCGATATTCAAGCTGGTGCCCGTCGCACCGCCTGAGTCGATAAAGTTGCCAATCAGCGATCACCCTCCTCCTTTCCAGCTTGGCTCTAGCAGCGCAATGGGCGCTCTGTTGCCCAGCCGTGAGCCATATCTAAAAACGACATACCTAAAAACGACACACCCCAGAATCCCTATTGCCAATGAGGGGAGAAGCACTCTACTATTTTTGCAATTACTTTAATTGCATTGAGATTACTGGAGTCAGCGAATGTCATTGGTCGACGAGCTCATCGCTCTGCTTGGTGCAAACAACCTGATTACCGACGCGGGCGAAATGGCCGCTTCCCTTGAGGACTGGCGTGGGCGCTACCGTGGCGCGGCGCTGTGTGTCGCCCGTCCGGCCAGCACCGCAGAAGTGGCAGCGGTAGTGGCCTGCTGTCACCGGCACCGCGTGCCCGTGCTGCCTCAAGGCGGCAACACCGGCCTGGTCGGTGGTTCGGTGCCGCCTTCCAGCGGGCCGGTTCCGGTGATCATCAATCTGCAGCGCATGCGCCGCATCGGCCTCGTCGACCCCGTCAACAACTCCATCGAAGTGCAGGCCGGCTGCGTCCTGGCTAACGTGCAGCAAGCGGCGCGGGACGCCGGACGCCTGTACCCGGTCAGCCTGGGGGCCGAAGGTTCCTGCCAGATCGGCGGCACCATCGCCACCAACGCCGGGGGCATCTCCGTACTGCGTTATGGCAACACCCGCGACAACGTCCTGGGCATTGAAGTGGTACTGGCCGATGGCACCATCTGCTCGGAACTGCGGGCCCTGCGCAAAGACAATACCGGCTACGACCTCAAGCATCTGTTTATCGGCTCCGAAGGCACCCTGGGGATCATCACCGCCGCCGTGCTCAAGCTGCATCCCCTGCCCACGCGCTGCGCAGTGGCCTGGGTCGGCGTCAGCAGCCCGGCCCAAGCGATCGAGCTGCTGGTGCTCACCCGCCAGCTGTCGGGCTCATCGCTGTCGGCCTTCGAGCTGATGAACCAGTTGCAACTGGACCTGGTAGTGGAGCACGTGCCGCAGCGCCGCTCGCCACTGGATACCCGGCATCCCTGGCACGTGCTGATCGAGCTGGCGGATACCGCGGGCAGCGCCGACCCCGAGGCGGCCCTTACGGCCATCCTCGAGCAGGCGTTCGACCAGGCCATCGTCGACAACGCCAGCATCGCTTCCAGTCAAGGCCAGCAAGCCGCCATGTGGGAGCTGCGCCACAGCGTGTCGGAAGCCAACAAGAAAGGCGGCATCGGCCTGACCACCGATTGCGCTGTGCCGGTGTCCACCATCGCGACCTTCATCGAGCGGGCCAACGCCGCGGTGGCGAAGCTTGCTCCGCAAGCGCAGATCGTGATCGTCGGGCACATGGGTGACGGCAACATTCACTACATTCCGTTCTTCCCGTTCGCGGTCTGGGACGGACTCGAGCAAACCGAAGCCCTCGCCCGTGAACTGCGTCGCGCGGTCAATGACGTGGCCGCCGAACTGGCCGGGACCTTCAGCGCCGAACATGGCGTCGGGCAAACCTCGCTCGATGAAATGCATAACTATAAATCCGCGGCTTCGCTCGCCCTGATGCGGGCGATCAAACACGCCGTCGACCCCCTTGGCCTGTTCAACCCGGGCCGACTTATACCGCCTGAAAAATAAAACCCACAACAAACATCCCTAGTGACGATAGCGACTATCGACAATATCGCGAAGAGAGGTCAGGAGTATGGGCAACAACATTAATAACTGGTCACGCCGCAGTGTGCTCAAGGCCAGCGTGGTCGGGGCCGTCGCACTGTCGACGAGCAGCATGTGGTCGTCCTTGCGGGCGCAAACCAAACGCATCGTGGTGCGCGATGATGGCGGCGTCTACACCAAGGCCTACACCGAGGTGTTCTATCGGCCCTTCCAGGAGGCGACGGGAATCGAGGTGATTGGCGTGCAAGCCAACGCCGAACCGACCGCGCAGATCCTGTCGATGGTCGATGCCGGTTCCTACACCTGGGACATGGCCAAGATCAGCCAGCCGGCAATCAAGATGCTCACCCAGGGCCAGAAGAAATACCTCGAGGCCCACGGCCTGGGCAACGACCCCATCGTGGCGCAGATGCCCGAGCACTTCATGTCCGAGTACGGAGTCGGCACCAACGTCTACACCACCGTGCTGGCCTATCGCAAGGATGCCTTCGAAGGGCGCCAGGCGCCTACCTCCTGGAAGGACTTCTACGATGTGCAGGGTTTCCCCGGTCGCCGCGCCCTGCGCCGTCACCCCTTCGACACCATCGAGCAGGCACTGCTGGCCGACGGAGTTGCCGTGGCCAACGTCTATCCGTGCGACCTGGAGCGGGCGTTCTCGGCACTCGACAGAATCAAGAATGACGTCTCGGTGTTCTGGACCAGTGGCGCACAAGTCGAGCAATTACTGGTGTCCGGCGAAGTCGACATGGTGCCGGTCTGGGTCTCGCGTGCGCAATCGGCCCGCAGCTCCAATGCCCCGGTCGGCATCGTCTGGGACCAGAACATCTGGGGCCTGGACAGCTGGGCCATCCTGGCGGGCACGCCCAACGCCGCAGCCTGCCGCGAGTTCATCAAGTTCACCTGCGACCCCGAGCGCCAGGCTGCACTGACCAAGTACTTCCCCGCCGGTGTGACCCATCCCCGGGCCTTTGACTTCATCGACCCGGCCGTGGCCGCCGATTGCCCCTCCTACCCCGACCACATCGCCAAGGGGCTACCGATCGATGCCCAGTATTGGACAGAAAAACAGGGCACGGCGCTGGAACGCTATAACGCATGGCTCCTGAGCTGACCCCGCTGACGGGTCCGCCACGCGGCGGGCCCGATATTTCCTGCCCCTTGTCTTCAGGTCTTCGCCATGTCCTCTTCCAGCCTAACCGTAAAGAAGCTCGCTAAAAATTATGGCCAGTTCGTGGCCCTCGCTCAAACTGACCTGACCGTCGCCGATGGGGAGTTCCTGACCCTGCTCGGTCCTTCCGGCTCCGGCAAAACCACCTTGCTCAGCCTGGTGGCCGGCCTCACCCATCCCGATGGCGGCGAGGTGTCCATCGGCGACAACGATGTGACGTACCTGGCGCCCCATCATCGCGACATTGGTGTGGTGTTCCAGAACTACGCGCTATTTCCCCACATGACGATCCTGGAGAACATTGCCTTCCCGCTGAAGATGCGCAAGGTCTCGGCGACTGAGGCCCGTGAGCGGGCCATGGCCGCCCTGGACATGATCAAACTGCCGCACATCGCCCAGCGTTATCCCAAGGAGTTGTCCGGCGGCCAGCAACAACGGGTCGCGCTGGCGCGCTGCATGGTCTATCGCCCCTCGATCATCCTGATGGACGAACCCCTGGGCGCGCTCGACAAGAAGCTGCGCGAACACATGCAGCTGGAGATCAAGCGCATTCACCGGGAGCTGGGAACCACCATCATTTATGTGACCCACGACCAGGAAGAGGCGATGACCATGTCGGATCGCATCTGCCTGATGAATGCCGGGAAGATCGAGCAACTGGGCACCCCCGATGACCTGTACTTCCGCCCACGCACGCTGTTCGTTGCCGACTTCCTCGGTGAGTCGAACCTGTTGCCGGCGCAGATCGTCGCCTCCCAGGACGGGGTGCTCGATGTGCTGGTCGGCAGCCGTGGGATCAAGGCCAGCGCCACGCCAAACGGCGAGAACCTGCCGGGCGCGCACATCCACATCATGGTCCGCCCACAGAACATGCTGATTGCCAAAGCCACGGACGGCGACGTGCGCCATCTGCAGGCGAGCGTCAGCGATGTGATGGTCACCGGCAGCCTGACCAAGGTCTACATGAGCACCGAGGAGGAAGGCATTCCCGCGCTGGTCTCGGCCTTCCCGACCCGGGTCAATGGCGAGAGCTTCCAGCGCGGCGACAAGGTCTCCCTGTCCTGGCACGCCTCGGACGCCGTTGCCATCACCGAACAACCCAAGGCGGCGTTCCCATGAGCCTGTTTACCTCTGCGCCGATGCCCGCCTGGGCCAAGAACAGCCTGATGATCGCGCCGTTGCTGGTGCTGCTGGCGGTGTTCCTGGCCTATCCGGTGGGCCGCCTGCTGTCGTTGAGCATCCTCGGGCCGGAGGGCTTTTCCCTCGACGCCTACCGGCACCTGTTCGCCTCGAGCCTGTACCTCAACGTGCTGTGGATCACCTTCAAGATTTCCCTGGCCACCACCGTGCTGTCGGTGGTGCTGGGCTATCCGGTGGCCTACCTGATCTCCACGGCGCCGGCCAAGCTCAAGAGCCGCCTGGTGTTCCTGGTGCTCCTGTCGTTCTGGACCAGCTTCCTGGTCCGGGCATTCGCCTGGGTGGTGATCCTGGGACGCAACGGGGTGGCCAACAACTTCCTGATGTCCCTGGGCCTGATCGACCGACCGATCAACCTGCTCTACGGCACCGGCGCGACCCTCACCGGCATGGTGCACGCGATGCTGCCGCTCGCCGTCATGACCATGCTCGCGGTGATGGAGAACATCGACCGCAGCCTGCCCCGCGCCGCTTCTACCCTGGGTGCGCGTCCGGGCACGGCCTTCTGGACGATCTACTTCCCGCTGTCGATGCCCGGCGTGGCCGCCGCCACCATCATGGTGTTCGTCACTGCCATCGGCTTCTTCATCGTTCCGGCGCTGTTGGGTGGGCGCAAGGAAACCATGATCACCCAACTGATCATCGATCAGGTGCAACAGACCCTGAACTGGGAACTGGCCGGGTCGATTTCCGTGCTGTTGCTGGTGGTGGTGCTGGTGGTCTTCGTGATCTATGACCGGATCTTCGGCTTCGCCACCCTCACCGGCGAAGACCCGTCCGCCCAAGCCCGCCGCGACACCCTGGCGCGACGTGCAGGCAGTACGGTGCTGGCGGGCATTGGTGCGGTCAGCGACTGGCTGATCGCGCGCCTGTCGTTCAAGCGCCGGCGCAAGAGCGCTGAAGGTACGCCGCTGGTGCTCAGTGTCTTCGTCTGGACCGTGCTGGTGCTGATCAGTCTGCCGGCGCTGCTGATGATCCCGATCTCCTTCAGCAGTGCCGGCCTGCAGTGGCCACCTTCGGGCATGACGCTGCAGTGGTACGAGCAAATGCTCAATACCCCGGTCTGGACCCAGGCCCTGGTGCGCTCCCTGACGGTGGCGACCGGCGCGGGCATTCTGTCGATGCTGATCGGCGTTCCCGCAGCGTTTCTCCTGGCCCGCGGCAGGATCCGTGGCAAGGCGATCCTGCTGGCGTTCCTGCTGTCGCCGATCATCGCGCCACGAGTGATCATCGCCCTCGGCCTGTTCTACATGTTCGCCGAGCTGAAGCTGGTCGGTACGTCCATCGGCCTGATCATTGGTCACACCGTGGTGTGCGTGCCCTACGTGGTGATGACCATGATCGCGGTGCTGCGCAACTATGACCAGCGCCTGGACCTGGCCGCGCAGAGCCTGGGGGCCAGCCCCCTGAGAACCCTGCGCCACGTGACCTTCCCCCTGCTGGGCGCCGGGATGTTTTCCGCGTTCCTGTTTGCCTTCGCCACCTCGTTCGACGAACTGACGATTGCGCTGTTTTCGTCGGGCGGCCTCAACGCCACCTTGCCCAAGCAGTTCTGGGACGAGGTGACCTTGCAGGTTTCACCGGTGATTGCCGCCGTCTCCACCTGCTTGCTGATTTTCATCACCCTGCTGATTTTCGGCGCCGATCGCCTGCGTCAGCGCAGCCTGGCGCGCTGAGCCCGTAACCCATGATCAAAGGAGAAACATCCATGCTCAGTTCTGAACACCTCAAAGGTATTTTCCCGGCTATTACCACGCCGGTGCAGAGTGATGACACGATTGATGTAACCGCCACCGAAGCGCTGTTCAGTTGGTTGACCGGGCAAGGCGTGGACGGCGTGGTGCCGTTGGGCGGAACCGGCGAGTACGGTGCCCTGTCCAGGCATGAGCGGGTGCGCTTCGTCGAACTCTGCGCCAAGCTCGCCGACCAGCGCATGCCGGTGATCTGCGGGGTGCTGGACACCGGCTATCACGACGCGATGACCGCGGCGCAGGACTTTGCCAAGGCCGGCGCCGATGGCCTGCTGGTGATCACGCCCTACTACACCAACCCGACCCAACTGGGCATCCGCGACTACTTCCTGCGTTACGCCGATGAGTCGCCGCTGCCGATCCTGATCTACGAGATTCCTTATCGCACGCGGATCTCGATCGATCCCGAGGTGCTGCACGAACTGTCCCGGCATGAACGCATCATCGGCATGAAGGCCTGCAACACCGACATGTACCACTTCCTGCGGGTGATCGCCGGCGTCGATCCTGAGTTCGCCGTACTCAGCGGCGAAGACACGCTGTTCCCGCTGCAAGTGGCGGCGGGTGCAACAGGCGGGATCGTGGTCACGGCCAACCTGCTGCCGAAAACCTGGCGCCGGGTGTTCGACCTCGCCAGCGCCGGCAAAACTGCCGAGGCGCTGGCGCTGCACCGGCAATTGATTCCGCTGATGAACCTGGCGTTTTCCGAAACCAACCCCGGGCCGATGAAGTCGGTGATGGACCTGATCGGGGTCAACGCCCCTGCCCTGCTCGCGCCCCTGCGTGAGCCGAAGGAAGATCTGCGTAATGCACTGAGAGTCGAATACAGCAAACTTCTGGACATGTTCGAGAAGGCCCCAACCGCGGCCCGCTAGTTCAAAACAACGGCTGCCACGCCAGTGCCCCTGCGCTATGCAAGGGCACAGGTGAATGCCACAATCCAATGTCATGACATTTATGGACCGCTCAACAAATGCCGAATTCTCGCCCAACCAAAACCACAAAAAAAACTGCAAAAGAAGCAGTTGGCGATCCTCGTAATTCGTCATTGTATGTCGGCTCTACTGAAAAGACCTTTCAGATACTGCATGCCTTCGACCATCCGAAACGGCAAATGCCGCTCTCGGAAATAGCCACCTTGTCGGGGCTTGATCGCAGTGCCGCACAACGCCTGGTATTTACCCTGGAAGCCCTGGGATATCTACGCCGCGTACACAACACTCGGGATTACGCACTGACTTCCAAAGTGCTGCAGTTTTCCTACAACTTTCTGTGCGCCCATGAGTTGCTGCACAAGGCCGCGCCGTACCTGGTGGACCTGAGCAGTACCCTGGGCGAAACCACTAACCTGCAAGAGCTCGATGGCCACGAAGTGGTCTACGTGGGGCGCTATCCGGGCCGGCACTTGATCAACGTCGACATCATGGTCGGCAGCCGCCTGCCCGCGATATTCACCGCTTCGGGCACCGCCATCCTGTCCCACTGCAGCGCTGAAGAGCGGGAAGCGGCGATCGAGGCCACCCAACTGCGGGCACTGACCCCGCATACCGTCACCGACAAGGGTTTGTTACTCGAACGCATGCAACGCGCGGCTGAAACCGGCTACGCGATCATCGCCAATGAAACCGTACTGGGAGATATTGCCGTGGCCTCGGCCATATTGGATGAACATGGCCATGCAATCGCGGCCATTACTATCGCGGTACCGACCACTCGCTGGACTAAAGAACGCGTCGAAGAAGAACTCGCCCAACATGTTCAAGTGGTGGCGACTTCCATTTCCGCGAAGAAGTTTTTCTCCTGAAACCCGCATCAATTTCATAACTTAGCGCGTACATCGGCAATCAATAACAACCGGGCTTTATAAGTCTCGGTTGCGTTTGCCTGCATGTCTGGACGAGGGCTTATGTCATCCTTATTGAACTTTATTGATTACCGGGCCCGGGCCAGGCAACGGTTGCCAAAGGCACTGTTTGAATATATCGATCGCGGCAGTGAGGATGAACAGGCACTGCTACGCATCCGTTCCAGCCTGGACCAGATCACGCTGACGCCTTCCCTGCTCAATGGCGTCGATCAACCGGAGCTGCGCACCCCGTTGTTGGGGCAAGCGCTGGCCATGCCGCTGGTCATCGCGCCCACGGCATTGGCGGGACTGGTGTCGTTCCAGGGGGAAATACAACTGGCGCGCACCGCGCGTGACCTGGGCATTCCCTTCTGCGTTTCCACCCAGTCGGTGACCACGGTGGAAGAGATCCGCAAGCAGGTGCCGGATGCCAATCTGTGGTTCCAGTTGTACGTGTGGAAAGACCGCAACCTCACCCGCCAGTTGCTCGAACGCGTCCAGGCGGCCGGGGTCGATACCCTGGTGATCACCGCCGACACGCCGATCAGTCCGAAACGCGAATACAACGTCAGGAACGGCTTCTCTATTCCCTTGAAACCCAGCCTCGCGCTGCTGCTGGATGTGCTGGGCCATCCCTCTTGGCTGGTGTCGGTCTGGTTGCGCCAATGGCTGGCGAGCGGGATGCCTTCCTATGGGCATTACCCGGCACAGTTTCGCGCTGCGGTCACCCAACAGACAGTCCATGAGGCGGTGCGCCTGGAAAATCGCCTGACCTGGAACGACATCCGGCAGATCCGCAGTGGCTGGCACGGGCGTTTGGTCATCAAGGGCGTGTTGAGCCCCCAGGATGCGTTGCTTGCCCGGGACGAAGGCGCGGATGCCATCGTCGTCTCGGCCCATGGCGGACGTAATCTCGACATCGCGCCCGCGCCTATCCAAGTCCTGCCGGCCATCGCCGAGGCCGTCGGCGGCGACCTGCAGATCATCGCCGACAGCGGCGTGACCCGCGGCAGCGATGTGCTCAAGTACCTGGCGCTGGGAGCGGATGCGGTGATGGTCGGGCGTTTGCCGCTGTGGGGCCTGGCAGCCGCCGGCCAGCAAGGCGCCACCGACAGCCTGCGGATGCTGCGCAACGAAATGGAACTGGCCATGACCCTGCTGGGTGCGCACTCGGTGCGCGACTGCAGGAAGGCCAATGTACTCGGGCGGCAACGCGCCCTGTTTGTCAAACCAAGCCCTGGGGCTTATCCGGAGATCACCGCATGAACGTACTTTTTATCGGTTACGGACGCATGGGCAGCGCCATGGGCGAAGCCTGGCTGGCCAACGGTCTGGTTGACGCAGTTAGCGCCGTCGACCCGCATCCACAGGCGGGTCTGCGGGCAACCCTGTACCCGGATCTGCTGGCCATTGCGCCGCAAGCCTTCGACCTGATTGTGCTCGCGGTCAAGCCCGACAAAGTGTGCAGCGTCGCGGCGTCCCTGCCGGACCTGATCTGCCAGGACGCAGTGGTCATCTGCGTCGCAGCCGGCATCACCAGCGACGCCCTCGACCAGGCGCTGGCCCGACGCTGCCCGGTGATCCGGGCGATGCCCAACACCCCGGTGCTGGTGAATGCCGGCTGCACCGGGCTGTACGCCGACGCCCGGCTGGATGCGACACGGCGCGCCCTGGTCGGCCAACTGTTCGACAGCGTCGGACGTAGCTACTGGCTTGAACAGGAAAGCCTGCTGGATGCCGTCACCGCGATCTCCGGCAGCGGCCCGGCCTACTACCACCTGTTCAGCGAAGCCCTGGCCCAGGCCGGCGTCCTGCTCGGCCTGCCACCGCAACTGGCACTCAACCTGGCCCGCCAGACCGCCCTGGGCGCCGCATGCCAGCAAACCCAGGAAAACGCAGACCTGGTCGAACTGCGCACCGCCGTCACCTCCCCCAACGGCACCACGGCAGCGGCCATCAGCGTGTTCGAACAGGACCAGGCCCTGCGCCAACTGATTCAAGCCGCAACCCAGGCAGCCCATGCCCGTTCCCAGGCGTTATCGGCGGTGTAGTAGCGAGCGCCCGCTTGCGGCGCCCGCTTGCGGCTTGCTCGCGATGGGGCCAGCACAGTCAACATCGATGCTGCCTGACACACCGCCATCGCGGGCAAGCCCGCTCCCACAGGTTTCGATGGGTGTACGCAAAATCTGCGGGCACCACAAACCACTGTAGGAGCGAGCCTGCTCGCGATGAGGCAGGCACAGTCAACATCATTGGTGCCTGACCCACCGCCATCGCGAGCAGGCTCGCTCCTACAGGTTTCGATGGTGTACGCAAAATCTGCGAACAGCCAAAATCACTGTGGGAGCGAGCTTGCTCGCGATGAGGCCAGCACAGTCAACATCGATGCTGCCTGACACACCGCCATCGCGGGCAAGCCCGCTCCCACAGGGTTGATGTGGTGTATACAGAATCTGTGGGCACCTAATATCACTGTAGGAGCGAGCTTGCTCGCGATGGTCGTCAACGATGACGTTCCAAGCCTGATTCACCGCGGCGCTCATGCGTCCTTCGCGAGCTCGCTCCTACAGGGCTAGCGGGGGTATGCAAAACCGGTGGCTGGGACTCAGCTTTTGCGTTTCGCGGAGATCGAGGAGGCGGTGGAGATCAGTAGGTCGGCGTAGCGGCGCATGTCCCGCTCAGCGACCCAGCGCGAACGTGACACTGCCACGTTGACCGCGCCAATCCCGCGCCCGGAACCGTCGAGAATGGCTGCCGCGGTGGACACGTCGCCGTAGAAAAACTGGTCCTCGACGTGGGCAAACCGCTGCTGGCGCACCTGCTCCACGTTGGCCCAGATCTGCCCACGGTCAGTGATGGTGGCCGGGGTGTGCTGGACGAACTGGCTGCGGTCGAAGATGTCGTTGACCTCGTCATCCGGGTAAGTCGCCAGCAACGCCAGGCCCGGTGCGGTGCACCAGGCTGGCAAGCGGGTGCCGACAATTACGTTGGCGTTGAACACATGGCGGCTGACGATCCGCTGGACAAACACAATGTCGGTGTCGTCCATCACCGTGAGGTTGGTCGCCTCCTCGGTTTCCGCGCTCAACTGCTGCAAGTACGGCGCGGCTCGGTTCACCAGCTCACTGGAGCTGAGGTAATGAAAGGTGAAATCCAGCAGCTTGGGGGACAACTCATACTTCTTGCCCTGGTCCTTGTTCAGGTAGCCCAGGGTGGCCAGGGTATGGGTGAAGCGCTGCGCCGCGCTGAGGTCCATGCCCGTCAGCCCGGCAATTTCCGACAGCGACAGTTGCCGCTGGCTGCCATCGAAGGCCATGAGCACTTTCATGGCCTTCTCCACGGATTGCACGTACAGCGAGGAAGCGGTGGGATCAGTTGCCGGTTTTTTCGGCGGGCGGGGGTTGGCCATGGGTGCTTTACATCGCGTCGTGAAATGAAAGAATGCGGTTTGCTGGACACAGTCTATCGCTATTCACTGACAGCCTGTCACCTGGCACGAATTCTTAGTGAAATTCCCCGCCTGAACCTGCCTCTACGCTCGCTGCCCCTGCCCGTCCCACGCACCGTCGAGGGTGCGCGCCAGCAGGTGTTTCTTGATCCGCTCGCTGGGGGTCATCTCGAAGCTGGCGATTGCCCGGTAGTACCGCGGCTGCTGGTACGACGCCAGGCGCTGGCTCGCCCACTCCACGATGGCGGGCCAGTCGACCTGCGCATGTTCCTCGAACTGCACATAGAGGAGGATTTCCTGCTCGCCAATACTCGATTGCACCCCCACCGCCGCACAGGCCCGCACCGCCGGATGACTGCTGAACACCCGCTCCACTTCCCAGGCCGACACGTTCTCGCCGCGTACTCGCATGCTGTCGGTCCGGCGCCCGACGAAGAACAGGTCGCCATCGGCATCCAGGCGCGCCATGTCACCGGTGTACAAACGTCCGTTGCGCAACGCCTGGGCAGTCGCCGTAGGGTTATCCAGGTAGCCAGGCAGGAACACGCCCTCCACGCTGCTGGAGAGGACGATCTCGCCCAACTGCCCAATACCGACCGGCTGGTTTTCGGCGTCCAGCAATTCCAGGGTCAACCAGGGCAGCGGCTGGCCCACAGAGCCCGGCTTGTTGTTGCGATTGAGGGTGGCGAAGCTGGCGCATTCGGTCATGCCGTAGCACTCGCGCAACTGGCAGCCGAAACGCTGTTCGATGGCCGCCCAGTTGTTCACGGACACCCCCGCCCCCCACAACGTGCGCAGGCTATGCGCGGTCGGCCAGGTGGCGGCATCCTGTTGCATGAGGATGTCCAGCACCCCGCCCAGATAATGCAACTGCGTGGCCCCGACCGCCGCGCACTGATCCCAGAAACGACTCGCGGAAAAACGCTGCACCACGTTCAACTGGACGTCGGCCAGGAATGGCAGCAACAACATTTGCGCGCCACCGATATGGCACAGGGGCTCCCACAACAGCAGGCGATCGCCCGCCTGCACATCGGCCACCAGCAACACTGCCTCGCCGGCGATGCGCATCATCCGATGGGTAAAGATCACGCCCTTGGGGGCACCGGTGGTACCCGAGGTGTAGATCAGGCACAGCGGCGCATCGCTGGCGCTGTCCAGCCATTGCAACGGTGCATCCGGATACTCCTCGGCGGCACGCTGCAAGGCCGTGATCGACTGGTACGGTAAAGCAGCGGCCGCACCCTGGCGCAGCAGCGGCTCGAACTCGGCGTCCGCCACCACCAGCTCGGGCCGAGCGTGTTCGAACGGATAATCCAGCCCCGGGCCGCGCAGCCGGGTATTGATTGGAATCCACACCAGCCCGGACAGGATCAACGCGTAGATCAACACGATCTGCTCGTCGCTGTTGCCCAGCATCACCGCCACCCGTTGCCCGGGGCGCAGCCCTTGCGCAGCCAGCACCGCCTGCAGGGCCGCGACCCGGGCCCGCAGTTCGGCGGTTTGCAACGAGCGCCCTTCGAAGGTGATACGCACCCGGCTGTCATCGTTCATCAGGCCGGCGTGAATCAGCGGCGCGGCCGTCAATGGGTCGTGGGTGATGCGCTGGGGGAAAAATTCGCTAGGAAAGTTTTGCATCGTTCAAGAGCCTTGGCGTTTGGAAAGAGAGCGTCGCGCGACCCATTGGGCGACCACCACGAACAGCACGATGAAGCCCAGCAGCGTGGTGGATACCGCCGCCAGCGTCGGCGTGAGCGCCAACTGGATGCTGTCCCACATTTGCTTGGGCAAGGTGGTGTTGATCCCGCCGCTGACGAAGATCGCGACAGTCAGGTCGTCGAACGAGGTAATGAACGCCAGCAGGAATGCCGACATCAGGCTGCCCGCCATCAACGGCAGGGTCACCGTGCGCAACCTGGTGAAGGTCCCGGCACCGAGGATCCGGGCCGCATCGTCCAGGCGCATGTCGTATTGGCGAAAGGCCGCCGCCAGGGTCACCACCACGTAGGGCAACGCCAGCACCGTATGCCCGAGCACCAGGCCCAGGTCCTTGCCGGCCAGGCCCAGGCGGGAGAACAGGTACAGCAACCCGAGGGCGATGACGATGCGCGGCACGATCAGCGGCGCGATGAACAAGGCGAACAGGCCCTTGCGCCAGCGCGCCGACATGCGGGTCATGGCCATGGTCGCGCCAAACCCCAGCACCAGCGCCAGCAACGCCGTCGCCACCCCCACGCCAAAGGAGCGCAGCAATGCCGCCTGCCATACCGGCGAGGTAAAGAACTCGATGAACCACTTGAAGCTGTAGAGCTTGGGCGGGAACGCAATGAATGGACTGCTGGTAAAGGCCAGCGGAATCACCACCAGCACCGGCAGGATCAGCAGCAACACCAACAGCACGCTGTAGCCCGGCAGCATCACCCCATCACCACCGCGCGGGCGCCCGGAGCTGAAGCGTGAACAGAAATGCCCGATGCCGAACAACAGCCGCAGGCCCAGGCCGGACTGCCGGCCCTTGGGTGCTTCGCCGCCGAGGGAAGACAACCCCGCAACCCGGTCGTAGATCACGAACACCAACAACGAGCAGATCAGCAGCACCACCGACAGCGCGCCGGCAAAGTGCATGTCGAACAGGTCGAGTACCGAGGAAATGACCAATTGGGCGACCATCATTTCCCGTGGCGAACCCAGCAGCGCGGGAACGATGAAAAAGCCCAGGCTGGT
Source organism: Pseudomonas sp. Irchel 3H3 (assembly GCF_900187635.1). NCBI lineage: Bacteria > Pseudomonadati > Pseudomonadota > Gammaproteobacteria > Pseudomonadales > Pseudomonadaceae > Pseudomonas > Pseudomonas sp. Irchel 3H3. Next base: position 48,753 of record NZ_FYEC01000031.1, read on the forward strand.
AATGAACACCAGCAGCGCAGCGGCGGCGATACCCGGCGCCGACAGGGGCAGGAAGATACTGAAGAAACTCATCGGGCCACTGGCGCCGAGGGTTTGCGCGGCGGGTGCCAGGCGCTGGTCGATGCTGCGCATGATCGGCAGCAAGGTGATGACCGCCAGCGGCAGCATCGAGTGGACCATGCCGATCAGCACGCCGGACAAGGCCGGGACCATCCCGGACGGATTATCGATGAACTGCGCCACCAGGCTGGTGACCAGGCCCTTGCGCGACAACAACAGCATCCAGGCGTACGTCTTGACCAGGTAACTGGTCCAGAACGGCAGCATGATCCACAGCATCCAGCGCTCGCGGCCCTGGGGCGACAAGCGCGTCAGCAGGTAGGTCACCGGGTAGGCCAGCAGTACCGAGAGGATCGCAGTCAACGCCGAAATCCAGAAGGTGATGCCCAGCACCCGGCCATAGACCGGCGTCGAGGCGATGCGTTCGAAGTTGCTCAGGCTCAGGTAGCCGGCGCTGTCCTGGAAGCTGCCCATGAGCATTTCGGCGACCGGCAACAGAAAGAACACCGCGAGGAACAATAGGGCCGGGATCGCCGGCAACAGCCGTCTAGGCAGGCTCATGGCTGCACCTGCGCAGGCAACAAGGTGGCACGGTGGGCGTCCCAGGTGATGCCGACGGCGTCGCCAACCCGCGGGTTGATGTGGCGCGCGCAACGCACGCTGAACCGGGCGCCCGAAGGCAGGCGAATCAGCGCTCGCGTATCGCTGCCGAGAAACACGCATTCGTCGACACTGCCCACCAGCAGGCCGGCACTCGGTTCAGTCAGGCGAGCCGCTTCCGGGCGCACCAGGACGAAGTGGTCCGCGCTGTCGACCTTGGCCGACACCTCGTGGCCTATGCAGCCGCTGAGTTCCAGCAGGCGTCCTTCGACGTGCAGTTGGCTGGCACTGGTGCGCTTGCCCTGCAGCACGTTGGAGTGGCCGATGAACTCGGCGGCGAACAGGCTGGCCGGGCGGTCGTAGAGCTCCTCGGGAGTCGCCAGTTGCTCAATGCGTGCCTTGTTCATCAGGCAGATGCGGTCCGACAGGGTCAGCGCTTCTTCCTGGTCGTGGGTCACGTAGATGAAGGTCGCGCCCAGCTCCTTGTGCATGCGGCGGATTTCCAGCTGCATGTGCTCGCGCAGATTCTTGTCCAGCGCCCCCAGGGGTTCGTCCAGCAGGATCACCGAGGGCCGATAGGCGAAGCAGCGCGCCAGGGCAATACGCTGCTGTTGGCCACCGGAAAGTTCACTGGGATAACGATGGGCGAACTCGTGCATGCGCACCATTTCCAGCGCCGCATCGACCGCGGTTTCCAGTTCGCGCTTGGGGTACTTGCGCATGCGCAAACCGTAGGCGACGTTGTCGCGCACGCTCATGTGGGGAAACAGCGCATAGCTCTGGAACACCAGGCCGATTCCGCGTTTGCCGGGAGCGATGTGGGTGGCCTCCTGGCCGTCGATCAGCAACTGCCCACTGCTGGGCGGCACCAGCCCGGAGATCATTTGCAGCAGGGTCGACTTGCCTGAGCCCGAAGGCCCCAGGAGCGTCAGGAACTCCCCTTCGCGCACCTGGATATCGGTGGGCTGCAGCGCGACGAACTGGCCATAGGTTTTGCCCAGGCCACGTGTTTCGAGTTTTACGCTCATGCAACGACTCCCTTACGACAAGATCCAGGCGTTAAAACGTTCAGTCACCTGAGTGCGGTTGGCTTCCCACCATTGCGGGCTGGGCAGGCGCATGTTCTTCAGGTTCTGCGGCGCGGTGGGCAGCAGCGCGGCCCGTTCGGCGGGGATCTGCTCGAAGGATTTGCGGTTGGTCGGACCGTAGGCCAGGTCATTGGTGAAGGCGGCCTGGCGTTTGGCGTCGGCGCAAAATCGCACGAATTGCTTGGCCATCTCGGCGCGCGGGGTGCCTTTGGGAATGGCCCAGCCTTCGATGGAGTACAGGCCCTGGTTCCACTCGATCTGCACCGGTGCACCGTTCTCCAGCGCGGCCTGGGCGCGACCGTTCCAGATCGAGATCAGGTCCACTTCGCCGCTCTGGATCGCTTGCATGGCCTGGGCTCCGGAGGTCCACCACAGGTCGATGTGCGGCTTGATCCGGTCCAGGCTCTTGAAGGCCCGGTCGACGTCCAGCGGATACAGCGCGTCCAGCTCGACGCCGTCGGCCAGCAGGGCCTGTTCCAGGGTGTCCAGCGGACTGCGGCGCAGGCAGCGGCGACCGGGAAATTTCTCGACGTTCCAGAAATCCGCCCAGGACTGAGGGGCGTTGTTGGCAAAGGTGTCGGTGCGATAGGCCAATACCGTGGAGTACACATCGACGCCGAGGAAGTTCGGGGTAATGGCCTCCGGCAGCAGGTCCGGAAACTCTTCGCTGCTCAAGCCGATCGGCTCGAGGAAGCCCTGGCTCTCCAGGTAGGGGATGTCGGCCGAGATCGTCAGGGTGGTGACATCCCAGACGAAGTTGCGGGTCTTGACCATGGCCGCGAGCTGCGCGACCGGCTGTGCTTCGCGGGCGACGCTGATCACCTTGATCCCGGTGGCTTGCTCGAAGGGGTCGTAGAACGCGATGCGATAGGCCTTGGTGTAGGGGCCTCCGGGGTCGGAAACAATAATTTGCCGCGCACTGGCGCGGACCACGCTCGGCAGGCTGCAGGCCAGTGCGAGGGTCATGCCGGCCTTGAGCAGATTTCGACGGTCAGGGCTTTCTGGATTATTCATGAAGGACTCCTGCGAAAAACGAAAGCATCGATAAAAGGCGAAGACATCGGCAGTTCACAAGGTCGTGGGGGTTGCCGGTGAGGGTACGTTGCCGCCGCCGTGCGCATTGTTGTAGCCACCGACCCACTAGGCCGGCGGCGAGTTACCAGGAGTGAATCAGGCCTGTTTGGCCCGTTGCTGGAAGAACGCTTCCATCATGCGCGCCGGCTCACCGGAGTCGTACGCCTCTTTCTGCAGGCGCTGGCCGGCTTCGATGGCGCTCTTGAAATCGGGGTCGCTCATTTCGCGGAAACGCTGCTTGTCCAGGCGCATGGCCACCGGCGGTTTGTTGGCCAACTCGTTGGCCACCTCCAGGGCCTTGGCGAACACTTGCTCGGCCGGCACCATGTAGTGGATCAGGCCGATGCGGTGGCACTCCTCGGCGTCCATCAGGCGCCCGGTCAGGGTCAGCTCGATGGTGCGCGACATGCCCAGCATGCTGTTCATGATCCACGGCCCGGTGGTGCTTGGAATGCCCGAGTTGATCTCCGGCTGGCCCATGCGCACGCCTGGATGACCGACCCGGATATCCCCCAGCAGCGCAACCTGGAAGGCGGAACCTGCCGCCGTGCCGTTCAGGGCCATGACCAGTGGCTTGGACAACCCCCGCAAGGTGGCGTAGTAGCGTTCCCACTCACCGACCCATTGCACTGCGCGCTCACCATCAAAATCATGGGCTTCGGAGAGGTCCTGCCCCGCCGAAAAAGCACGGTCCCCCGCGCCGGTCATGATCACTGCCTTGATCGACGCGTCGGCGTCATAAGCCAGCAAGGCGTCGATGATTTCGTCACGCATGGCGGTGGTCCATGCATTCAAGACTGCCGGGCGATTGAGGGTGATAACTGCCACGGAACCTTGAGTTTCTAGCACAATGTTTGACATGGTTATCTCTATGCAATAGTTGATGTCTAATTACGATATAACCATATTGATTTACCCGCAAGCGGAAAGATCGCGCTCGCGGCTGCTTGGTGCAAGGTCGGGTAATCGGGGGGATAAGGCTGGGGGGTCAGGCTGGCGCAGACCGGGTGCTGCAGATGTCGGGGCCAGGACAGTCGGCCTGCCCTGCCCCCAGTTGACGCGGGTTAACCCTTGATCGCGGCCTCAATGGCGGCGACATCGATTTTGCCCATCTCCATCATTGCCGCGAAGGCGCGCTTGGCCACCGCTCGGTCGGGGTGGGTGAAGGCCGCCGTGAGCACTCGCGGAGTGATCTGCCACGACAGTCCCCAGCGGTCCTTGCACCAGCCGCAGGCGCTGGCCTCGCCGCCGTTGCCGACAATCGCGTCCCACAGGCGGTCGGTTTCGGCCTGATCGTCGGTCGCGACCTGGAACGAAAACGCCTCGTTATGCTTGAACGCCGGCCCGCCGTTGAGCCCCAGGCAAGGGATGCCCATCACATTGAACTCCACCGTCAACACATCGCCCTGTTTGCCCGCCGGGTAGTCACCGGGCGCACGATGCGCAGCGCCCACCGTGCTGTCCGGGAAGGTCTTGGCGTAGAAGGTCGCGGCGTCCAGGGCATCGCCGTTGAACCACAGACAGATCGTATTTTTGCTGACCATTTTGTTTCTCCAGAATTGGCACAGACCGGTTCATTCTAGCTGCACCGTTCATCGCCCCCATGGCAGCATGGCGGTTTACCCAGGATCAGGAAGATCATGCTTATTCGACTGACGCAGGTTTCGTCTTCATCGATGAGTGGGAGCCCTTGGCCAGTCATCCGTAGACCCTGGTCCAGACCATGATCTGGCAGGCAAGCCACTGAAATTCACGGTAAAAAACCGCGTTTTCATGTGTTCCCCGGGGGCTCCCCGGCGTCGCAGTTGTTTACTGCCCGCCCCCTTTTCGTCTGGAGTTCGCCCGATGCCCGCGTCCAAATCCTTGCCCACTGCATTACTCGGCCTGGCCCTGGCCTGTCCGGCCATGGCCGAGGCGCAGGGCCTGGAATTGGGCCAGGTGCTGATCGGTGCCGAAGAGCGCAGCGGCGAAGACGCGTCGGTGGAAGAAGCCAAGGCCCGACTGGCCCAGGTGCCCGGTGGCACTAACGTGGTCGACCTGCGCCGACCGCTCCAGGGCCGGGTTGCCAGCAACCAGGATGTGTTGGCCTATCAGCCGGGGATCTATGCCCAGTCCGCGGGCAACGAAGGGGTCAAGATCTCGATCCGTGGTTCGGGGATCAACCGCGCCCCGGGCGCCCACGCCTCGGGACTGTACGCCATGCTCGACGGCCTGCCTTTGACCGGCCCAGGCGGCACCCCCTATGAACTGCTCGAGCCGCTGTGGCTCGATCACGTGGAAGTGTTGCGCGGCGCCAACGGTTTCGACCGCGGCGCCCTCGCCCTGGGCGGCGCCATCGACTACGTCAGCACACCGGCTATGACTCACCGCTGTTGCAGGTGCGCTACGGGATCGGCAGCCACGGCTACCAACAGCGCCAGATCAGCTCCGGCCAGGTGCTGGGCGACTTCGATTACTACCTGGCCGTGACCGATGCCCGCTCCGATGGCTACCAGGACCACACCGCCAGCGACAGCCAGGGGTTCATCGCCAACGTCGGCTATCGCTTCAACCCGAATCTGGAAACCCGCTTCTACCTGCGCTACCGCCAGACCGACAACGACCTGGCCGGGCGGGTCAGCAAGTACTCGATCGAGCACGACCCACGGGCTGCCAACCCTGCGTACGTGACGCGCGACGATCGCCGCGAGCAACCGGGCAGCACCTTCATCGGCAACAAGACCACCTACTACATCGACGACGATTCGAGCATCCAGACCGGCCTGGTCTACCACGACTACCCGATGGACCTGCGCGAAGGACCCAACCGCCTGAAAGTCGCCTACAGCGATGTCAGCGGCACCTTCGACTACAAGCGCCGCGACACCCTCTGGGGCCTGGAAAGCCAGAGCACCCTGGGCCTGCGCACCACCAAGCACCTGCCCAACGCCGGCGCCAGCGAAGAAGTGCGCATCCCCACCGGCAACACGGCAGGCTACGTCCCGGGCACACCGATGCGCGACTTCACCTACCAGGGTTCGGACTCCGTGCTGCACGCCGGCAACGACCTGGAAATCGCCGACGACCTGTGGCTGACCACCGGCCTCGCCGCCCTCTACACCCGCCGCGAAAGCGCCGTCACCTACCCCGAGGAAGGCGGCAAGACCAGCCAACACGACTGGGACTACGCCGCCCGCCTGGGCCTGCGCTACCAGTTGACGCCCGGCGTGCAAGTGTTCGGCAACCTCAGCCGCTCGGTGGAAGCGCCCCACCCCTGGTCGCTGATCTACAGCTCGAACATTCGTTTCCCGCAAGGCAGCGGTCCCGCCACCGGCACCCAGCGCGACCCGATCGAACTGCAAAACCAGACCGCCACCACCCTCGAACTCGGCGGACGCGGCGATGCCGTCCTCGGACAATGGAGCCTGTCCTGGTACTACGCCCAGGTCCGCCATGAACTGCTCTCCGTCCTGCCGGACGCCAACACCGTCACCCCCTACGAACTCAACGCCAGCCCCACCGTGCACCAGGGCGTGGAAGCCAGCCTGCAAAGCACCCTGTGGGCATCGCCAACCGGCGAACAACTGAGCCTGCGCCAGAGCTACACCTTCAGCGACTTCCACTACCGCGACGACGACCACTTCGACGACAACCGCCTACCCGGCCTGCCGATGCACTACTACCAGAGCGAACTGCGCTACGACTGGCCCCGGGGCTTCTTCGCCGCAATCAACAGCCAACTGGTCTCCAAAGTCGCCGTCGACTACGCCAACAGCGAATACGCCGACCCCTACGCCCTCTTCGGCGCCACCCTGGGCTACAACGCCCCAAAGGGCGACTGGCAAACCTGGCTGGACCTGCGCAATTTGACGGATAAGCGGTACGCGGCGACGGTTACGCCGGGGTATGACGATAGGGGGCTGGATGCAGCACGGTCGACGCCTGGGGAAGGGTTTGGGGTTTATGCGGGGGTTTCTTGGAGTTTGCGGTGAGGGGGAAAGATCAGTGGGGAGGCCGCTAGCGGCCAATTGACCTCCTTGCGTAAACCTGACCTTCTCGCAAGCCGGCGCTTAGTCGCCAATTAACCCGGTATCTGTGCCGGCGCCCCTGCCTTGTCCCAATGATGGACCAGGTTTCGACTGGAAATACTAAGGTCCGTTTTCAGTTTGGAATCGTCGTCCATCAAGCTACTTAAACTCGATCAGCACGACTACAAATTGAAGTAGGCGTATGTGAGGCACGCTACAGGAGTTGCCTATGATAACTACGGCTCAGGGAATCCCGTAGAAGCGCTTGCAGACGTTCTTGAAGGACTCCTGAAACCTTAGATAACCTGCCGGATATCTTGCTGGCAACCATTTCGAAGCGTTGCCTGCTACCGTCCTGTTTCAGACGATTGAATCAATATCAAGTGTGTGTGGTGCGCCGATTGGGCGACCTAATATGGACGCGAATAATTCATGGTCGCTTTCTACTGCGGTGGGCGCCATGGCCAGTTGTTCAGCTACTCTGTTTTCAGGGTGGGCCTGCCAGCGAAGCAAGTTTTTTGCCAGTGCTTCGGCATCTTGTGAAAGCAAACCGTAGACCTTCGCTGCGTCAACCTTATCCTTATGCACGGTCGCTAATCGGTCGCGGGTCTCTTGCACTTTATCAACCTCTCGGTTAAATGCATCAACTGCAGGTTCGTGAGTTTCACGATATTTGAAACTACGACCCCGCAAGTCATTGCGTTTACTGCGCAACTGGTCGGTAATTCGTGTCAGAGCACCATCTACGAAATCGAATTCACGGTCGGTGACCAGCGAGCTCTTCAGCTTCAGCGATTCCTGCGCGCGCTTAAGAGCGGCCCAGCAGTTGGGAATATAGCCCCCCACCATTGAGTGATTGCCACCATGAAAAGCCTGAGAAATCAAACCGGGGCGGTTGGGGAGGTCATTGATTTGCTGGACAGCCAACGAGCAGGCGGCGTGCTGGGTAATGGTGTCGCAACCAGGCTCCCAGAGGATCGAAGATTTCTCTTTGCCTCCAAGCTCCACCGGAAAGAAGTGGCGCAACTTGCCGTGGTGCTCATAGGGTTCACCGCTCAGGTTGGTAATGCCCGCAGAAAACACTGCGAGCCCCGCTGGAACGTTTACGAAGGTTAAGGCTGCCCCTGTCGCATAGACCGAGGTCTTGGTGTTCATCCATGTTCCAGGCACGCTCGGCACTGGGTCGTTATGGTTGACCATGCGGTAATGCACTAAGTCAGCAGCCCCTTTTACAAAGGTAGCGTCAGCCGCTCTTGGGGAGCCGTAAGTGTACAGCACGATGTCCACTTCATATTCTTTCTGGCGCCGTAGCATCTCCGAGAGCAGCAAGGTGATTGCCCCGCCCAAGCTGTGGCCGCAAATGATCAGCTTCTGTCCGGTGTGGAACTTGTCGAGATACTTCATCGTGAGGTCATAGACCTTCAGCGCGGCGTCATAGAATCCTCGGTGCACCTTGCCCACGCCCTCCACAAAGGGGACTTGGAGTGCATCGGCATCACGGAGCCCATCGGCTAACTTTTCGTTGGTGCCGCGTACGGAAATCAGGACCAACTCATCGTTATGAGTGATAAACGCTTGGGTGTCGGTATCAACTTTCTGGCCTCGATCATCAAGAAAATGAATGCTTTCGGGGGTTTCTTGGTCCGTGCCTAACGCAGGATCATTCGATGGGTAGAGCTCTGGATCAAACGGCACTACTTCCAGACGCTTGGAGTACGGTACATCTTCGTATAGCGGGTAGTACGCCTTGGATTGGGCGGGGTCGGCTTTCCATATTTCATCGAACTTCCCCAGAGCATCACCAAACCAGTTACCCACGCTTGGTTTTTGCGGGAAACTTACTTTTTTGTCTCTGATCGGCGCCTTATCAGGCTCTTGACCAAAGGGGTTGTAGCTCAAGGTGGCCATAATGGCGAGTTGATACAGATTCAGCGAACAGAAGGCTGAGTCGGTGGAGAGCATCGGGCGTAAGGCCCGTAAAGGACGAACCTCCAACACATTGTGCTTGTTGGGAAGTAGGCAGACACCGCGTTTACCATGCTCGCGCATCAGCTTGGCCCACCCCTGATTGGGCGGGTAGTGGTTCTCGACTTCGGGCGGTAAATGCGCGACATGGTCAACCAAGTGACGTACTTCGACTTGGCAGAAAAAATCTGCACAGGCTTGCGCGGGATTGCTTTGGGTGCGCGAGCCATCGTTATGAAAACAACGCGTTTGCTCGGCGCGAACTTGGAGTTCGGTTATCGGGAGTCGGTAGTGGGGCCTTTGTGTCCGGCGCACATAGGTCAACTCTTGTCCTTGATATTGCTCTTCGAGTATCAAGGCTATTGGACCCGCGAAGTGGTTTTCTACCTTGCCTGTGCCCGTAAGGTCGAGCTTGCCGGTGTATGCGTGACCTTCTGTATCGATAACTTTATAAGACAGTCCAGCATAAGATCGCCCCTCGCCAAACTCATCCACCAACTGAAAGCTGGTCCACTTACCTTGAGCTGGGCAGGTAAACATACGGTTGTTTAGCGGGTGCTTCAGCTCTTCATCCAAATTGCTCATTGAGAGATTTCCTTATTCTGTACAACCGGGATAAATGGTGCAGCTACGCCCATCTGGCATTTTGAAACTGCTGAAGTCTTTATGGTTTCCGAAGCAATACGCATCTTGATCTTCGAAACCTTTACCCATACAGCGCTTCCAGCCATTCGGGACCTTGACCCAAGTGTCTCCCCAGCCGGGCCTTTCCTCATCAGCCAGCTTGATCTTCAGCTTCACGGTTTTACCCGGCAGTTGATCCAAGGTGTAAGCCCCTACGGGGCGTCCTTTCGTCACCATGCCCTGATCATCAATTTTTTTGCATTCGAGGAGTTTTCTTATATATCGCTTAGGGCCTACAGTACGGAATAGCCATTGGCACTGACCATTTATGGCGTTTTCTCCAGTAGCATCAAAAGCCCCTTTGTATTGCTCTTCCAGTTGTTCCAAAACAATCACAGCAGTTGTATCACCACTGAAGTCTCCTCGGGTTTTCCCATAAGTAGCATTAATTTCCAGATCTATTTTATAGATGGCCAGAAGACAACCTTTGACGGTGCGGTAAACTGGGATTTCAGATTCTGGCTTGTACTCTGTACGCCACTCCCGGTTAAAGCCAAGGTACGGGTTGTCATCAAGCGTGACCGTACAAGTTTCGTCCTTGGCGGGGGCATACTTTGCTATGGCGTAATAAGCGAAGTTCGGAGGCAGGTCTGCCGTAAAGGTGAAGCTTTCCGACTTTCCAGTAGCGCACCCTGCTGTCAGGACGATGCAGGGCCCCAAAAGCAGTGCTTTAAGTATTTGCTTCATAGCGGGGCATCTCCTTGCCAAAATTGTGTTGCCTGATAAACCCGCTCGAAATGAGCTGCCGGTGTTTCATCAGGGCGGGCCTTCCAGCGCTTTCCAAAGTTACCGTCTGAGTCCTTTAAGCTCTGGATCAACAAGAACTCCAGTTGCTCCGGCGCTTGCCAACCCCAAGTGTCAGCCAAGGCCAACTGAGTGCTGAGCCATAGATCGGGGTCTTGTTGTTCAGCAATTAGAGCGTAGGCATCCAGATGTTCAGCCAACAAGTAGCGACGGGCATTGACCTCGCGTATGTGCGCGGACTGATCGCCCTCAACGGGAATCTCGCACCATGCAGGGTTTTCAGGAGCGGGGTGGTTACCCGGTGCGGGGTTACTGAGCGTTTCCCAGTGCTGACCTTGCCAGTAGCAGACGCTGATAATTGGCCCCAAGTACCCCGGAATAGCCTCAGTGGCTAAGTGTTTCAGTGCGCGGGTCAATACTCGGTTGTCATGGAAACGATAGAGCGCCTGATACGGTCTCGTCCCGACAATCAGACGTTCACGCCAATGTTTGACCAGCTCCTGTAGCCCTGCCTCAAGTGGAATACTGGCAAGCCATCCCCAGTTCCTTTCAGAGGCCTTGAGCAACTCGTTCAGTTGTCCGTCTTCCGGATTTTCGATCAGAAACATGAAGGGCCCTGCATCCGCCAGGTCTGCGACCGGTGTCTCGCTGTACACACTGCAATACTGGTCAGCGTCTTGAGAATCCAGCAGAGCCTGACGTGTTTGGCGTTCGTCCTCAGAGTCCAGAATCAGGCACAAAGAATGTCCGAATTGGTGTTGTTCGATCATCCATTGTTGAGGAGACATGTTGGTCATGCTGTAGCTCCTTCAATCAGACAAACACCATTTTTGCAGGCCTCGCAGATCGGGCAGAAATCAGGGCTTTTAACTTTCGAGATGGCCATCAGGGCGTACTGGGAAGGGGCAATCATAGGCGGGAGCGCGGCAGGAGCCATTAGCGCAGTCAATGCCCCCGGCAATATTGGATTGGCCGCAGTTCCTCCTATTGGGGCGCCACCTATTTGAATCTCGGTACTGCTGAAAATACCGCCAGGGCCAATCACGATGTGCTGACCACCGCCTTTCAAGGTAATGCTGGCCCCTGCGTCCAGGATCAGATGGGCACCGGCCTTGAGGTGGACTTGTAGACCCGCCTCAATCACCACCGTTTGCCCTACACGGGTGTGGCTGCTGCTAGCGACCTGCAAATAGTCATTAGCCTTGAGCTGGACTTTGCGGTCAGCGGTGACGGTGCGTTGCTCTTCAGCTTCTAGTACCGCAATGCTGTTGCCCCTGATGGTTTCCCGGCGCTCGTTACCTACTTCCAGTCGGCTGTCATTTTCGACCTTCTGCTCCATGTCACGCTGAGCACGCAGGTAGATCAGTTCCTGTCCCGCACGGTCTTCAATCGACAGTTCGTTGTAGCCGCCACTGGCGGGTGAGCTGTGGCTGCGCAGGACCGTTTTGGTTTTGTTCGCAGGCAAGGCGTACGGCACAGGCATGACCTTGTTAGGCACGCACCCGGTAATCAACGGATTGTCGGGATTACCTTCCAGGTAAGTCACCACCACTTCCATGCCGATGCGCGGGATGGTCACCGCACCGAAACTGTCTCCCGCCCAGCTGGATGACACCCGTAACCAGCAACTGCTCTTGTCGCTACCCAGTTCGGCGCGGTCCCAATGGA
>NZ_FYEC01000013.1:0-149803 GCF_900187635.1 Pseudomonas sp. Irchel 3H3
GGGCGCCCCGTTAACCACGCTGGCCGAACGCAGGCTTGAAGCCGTGGGTAACCCGGCAGGACGCCGGGTTAGCCGCCCCGCGCCATGGATGGCGCGTGGCGGCGGCCCACGGATTCAAGCCGGAGTGAGGGCACACCGAGCCTAAGCGAGGTGCCGAGTGGTGGGGCAAGAGCCTTTTGCTTACTTTTGGGCTCCTCCAAAAGTGAGCCGCTGTAAAAGCGGAACCATAGGAGGCCGTTACCAAAGAAATGGATATGTACTCGGTCTAATCCAACCCCCCAGAGGTCGCCACGCAAGCAAGCTCCCTCGCCACAGACCGCTACAAAGTTGTGTAGATACCGATGCCCATCGCGGGCCAGCGGAGCGTCGCCCGGCGATGCACTGTTATAAAGCCCGCGCCACCCTCCGTGCACTAAGCCAAGTCACGCCGCAGGCTGGTCGAGCCAGTCCGGGCGCCGCCGTACATGGCCTGCAAGCGCCCTGAATCGCGGCTGTGCGGGGCTGACCGCGGTTCTGGCACAAAGGCTGCAATACATCTCGCAGGCCTGGCGCGCAGCAACACCGTCGTCCAGGCAGCCCCCTCGGTCAACGACGATCGATTGGCCGCACAGGTCGTGGGCAGCAGCGTTGAACCGGGCACAGCAGTCGGGTTTGCACAGCGCAAATGAACAGGCAAAGACGCCTGGAACCGTAAGGTTTCAGGCGTTTTTTTTGCTTTTAGAACAGTGATCGGGTGCTACTTATGAACTCCAATGTTGCCGCGTTGAACACCTTGCAAACCCTGGTCGTGATCGGAAACGGCATGGTCGGCCATCATTGTGTCGAACAGTTGATCGAGCGCGGCGCCCTTGGGCGCTATCAGCTACATGTCTTCAGCGAGGAACCGGTGCGGGCCTATGACCGGGTGCACCTGTCCGAATACTTCACGGGACGTGATGCCGAGTCACTGGCATTGTCCGACGCGGCGCTGTACCAGACGCCGGGGGTCACCTTGCACCTGGGAGTGCCGGTGCTGGAAATCGACCGTGCCCGGCGCCAGGTGATCACCGCCCAGGGCTGCGTCGCCTACGACACCCTGGTCCTGGCCACCGGATCCTATCCCTTTGTACCGGACATCGAAGGCGCCGAAGGCGACTCGCGGCTGGTCTATCGCACCCTCGAAGACCTCGACGCCATCCGCCGCGCCGCCGGCAATGCACAGCGCGGCGTGGTGGTGGGCGGGGGGCTGCTCGGCCTGGAGGCGGCCAATGCCCTGAAAAGCCTCGGCCTGGAAGCCCATGTGGTGGAATTTGCCCCGCGCCTGATGCCGGTGCAACTGGACGAGCTGGGTGGCCTGGCGCTGAAGTCGCAAATCGAACGGCTGGGTGTCGGCGTGCACTTGTCCCGCGCTACGCAATCGATCAGTGCCGGCGAGCAGTACCGCTATCGGATGAACTTTGCCAACGAAGAAAGCCTGGAAACCGACCTGATCGTGTTCTCCGCCGGGATCCGCGCCCAGGATGCCCTGGCTCGCCAATGCGCATTGAACATCGGCCCGCGTGGCGGGGTGGTGATCGACGACCAGTGCCTGAGCAGCGACCCGCATATCTACGCCATCGGCGAGTGTGCCTCGTGGAACGGCAGCCTGTTCGGCCTGGTCGCGCCGGGCTACCAGATGGCCCGCAGTGTCGCCGCGCAGTTGTGCGAGCAGGACGCTGAGCCCTTCATCGGCGCGGACATGTCGACCAAGCTCAAGCTGCTGGGGGTCGACGTCGGCTCCATCGGCGATGCCCATGCCCACACCCCGGGCGCGCGCAGTTACCAGTTCATCGACGAGGCCAGCGCCAGCTACCGCCGGCTGGTGGTCGACGCGTCCGGCAAGCAGGTGCTGGGGGCGGTGCTGGTGGGCGACAACAGCTACTACGACACCTTGCTGCAGTACGCCCAGAACGGCATTGCCCTGCCGGCCGAACCGGCCAGCCTGATCCTGCCATCCTCGACCGGCGCGCCCACCCTGGGTCCTGGCGCCTTGCCCGAGTCGGCCATGGTCTGTTCGTGCCATAACGTCAGCAAGGGCGCGATCTGTTCGGCCATCGACGGCGGCTGCAGCGATCTTGCCCAGCTCAAGACGCAAACCAAGGCCTGCACCGGCTGTGGCGGTTGCGCCGGCCTGCTCAAGCAGGTGTTCGAGCACGAGTTGATCGCCCGTGGTGTGAGTGTCGACAAGAGTCTGTGCGAACACTTCGCCTTTACCCGGCAGGAGCTCTACGCCCTGGTGCGGGTCGAAGGGCTGCACAGTTTCGAAGAACTGTTGGCCCGGCATGGTCGTGGACACACCGGTTGCGATGTGTGCAAACCGGCCGTGGGCTCGATCCTCGCCTCGTGCTGGAACCAGCCGATCATGGACGCCTCGCTGGTGCCGTTGCAGGACACCAACGACACCTTCATGGCCAACATGCAGAAAAACGGCACCTATTCGGTGGTGCCACGTATCGCTGGGGGCGAGATCAGCGCCGAGAAGTTGATCGTGATCGGCCAGGTGGCGAAGAAGTACCAGCTGTACACCAAGATCACCGGTGGCCAGCGCATCGACCTGTTCGGCGCCCAGTTGCACCAGTTGCCGCAGATCTGGGGCGAGCTGATCGAAGCCGGTTTTGAAACCGGGCATGCCTATGGCAAGTCGACCCGCACGGTGAAGTCCTGCGTCGGCAGCACCTGGTGCCGCTACGGGGTGCAGGACAGCGTGGCCATGGCCTTGCTGATCGAGGACCGCTACAAGGGCCTGCGCGCACCGCACAAACTCAAGTTCGCGGTCTCCGGCTGCACCCGTGAGTGCGCCGAGGCCCAGAGCAAGGACGTCGGTGTGATTGCCACCGAGAAGGGCTGGAACCTGTACCTGTGCGGCAACGGCGGCATGCGTCCGCGGCACGCCGAGCTGTTTGCCACCGATCTGGATGACGCGACCCTGATCCGCTACATCGACCGTTTCCTGATGTTCTACATCCGCACCGCCGACAAATTGCAGCGCACCTCGGTCTGGCGCGAGAGCCTGGAGGGCGGGCTGGATTACCTCAAGCAGGTGGTCATCGACGACAGCCTGGGGCTGGGCGAGGAGCTGGAGTCGCAGATGCAACTGGTGGTCAACCGTTATGAGTGCGAGTGGGCCAATGCCCTCAAGGACCCGGACAAACTCAAGCGCTTCCGTACCTTCGTCAACGACGAGCGTCCCGACCCGAGCATTCATTTTGTCGAGGAGCGTGGGCAACGCCGGCCCATCATGGCCGCCGAACTCAACCTTATCCCTGTCACCGAGGAGCTTGCCTGATGAACCTGTCCAATTCCCCGCGCGCCGCCGCCCGTTCACCCCTCTGGCAATCGGTGTGCAGCCAGCACGATCTGGTCGACAACTCGGGGGTGGTGGTGTGGCTCGACGGCGCACAAGTGGCGCTGTTCTACCTGCCGCAGGCCGAGGGCAAGACGCTGTATGCCATCGACAACCACGATCCGCAATCGGGCGCCTACGTCATCGGTCGCGGGCTGGTGGGCAGCCTCAAGGGCGAGCTGGTGGTGGCGTCGCCCCTGTACAAGCAGCACTTTCGACTCGAGGACGGGTATTGCCTGGAGTATCCGCAACAGCGCCTGCGAGTCTGGCCGGTGCGCCTTGAAGGTGGGCAGGTGCAAGTGGACGTGGCCAACGATTGACCGACAGCCACCTGCGTCACCTGCCGGTGCTGGAGGCGGGGCAATTGATCGGGCTGCTGTCGATTGGCGATCTGGTCAAGCAGGCCATCGTCGAACAGGCCGATCTGATCCACCAGTTGGAGCATTACATTCGCGGGCACTGAGCCTGTGATTGGCTGACTCAGAAGCGTCCGTTCAGGGGGTACTCGACGGCCAGGCGAATCTGCTCGGTGTCGAGTTCTGCCTGGGCGGTGTTGCCGCGGTGCAGGTTGTGCCGCAGTGACAGGGCCAGGTCCTTGGCCGGGCCGCTTTGCACCACATAGCGGGCTTCCAGGTCGCGCTCCCAATGCTTGCCGCCCTCACCGTAGCCCAGGTAGGCATAGCCACCTGCCGGGTCGACGTGGCGCCCATCAATGTTGCTGCCGCGCACATAGGCGGCGCTGAGCACCAGGCCGGGCCAGCCGAGCGCCTGCAAACCCAGGTCGTAACGGGCCTGCCAGGATTGCTCGTTGGGGGCGTTGAAGTCCGAGAGTTGCACGGCATTGGTGAGGTAGATCGCGCCCCGGGTCACGTAGTCGAAGGGCGTATCGCCATCGACCTTCTGGTAGCCCAGGCTGAAGGTATGAGCACCGTTGCGGTAGCTGGAGAGCAGGCTCCAGGTGGTGTTGTCGATCTTGCCCGACCAAGCCTGCCCGGTGTCGAGGGTGCGGTACAGGTTGAGGTTAAGCGTCAGCGTCTGGTCGAGCCCCAGGGCATGGCTGTAAGTGCTGCCCAGGTAATGTTGGCGCCAGCTGTCTTCGTAGTGTGCGCTGTACAGGCTGGTGGAAAGCCCTTCAATCCCGTCGTAGACCAGCCCGGCAAGGTCGAAGTTGTTGCCTTGCCTGGCGTTGGAATAGTTCACCACAAACCCCTGGTCGTGGCTGCTGGCGTTGCGGTCGGTGCTTTCGTTGAAGTGACCACCGAGCATTTTCCAGCCGGCGAACTCCTGGCTGTTGAGAAAGAACCCGGTGGAGGTTTCCGGCAGCAGGCGACTGTCGGATGAACTGAAGACCGGGGTCTTGACCCGTTGCTCACCGTAACTGAGGGTGGTCGAGGAGGTGCGCAGCTTGAGCGCCGCGCCGCCACGGCCGAACTGGTCCTTGGGATGACCGGCGTTATCGAGCCCGAGCAAACGCGCCTTGCCGGCCCGACCGCCGCCACTGTCCAACTGCCAGGCGGCATAGGCATGGGCATCGACGCCCACCCCGACCAGGCCCTGGGTAAACCCGGACTGCAGGCTGCCCATCAATCCGTATCCCCACTCCTGAGCATTGCCACTGCGTTCGTTGCGCGGCTTGTAGGCATTGCGTGCGGCGTTGTTGCGCGCGCCGTGCTGGTACTCGCGGTGGTCCAGGACGCTGCGGTTGAGCAGGCTCCAGCGACTGTCCTCGACCAGCCCGCGCGACTCTTCCTGGGCCGAGCCAGCCAGCAACGTGGTGGACTGCGCGGCGAGGGCGAAGGGCAGGGCGAGACGCTTGAATCTGATCATGTATGGGGTCCTTGCATACACCTTGGGCAGGCTGACAGTGCATGCCTGTGCAACGGGGTTTCGAACGGGTCTCGTAATGTAATACTATTACACAAAATATCAAGCCCAAAGGCCCAAGACAGGCCGTTTCCTCCACCCTCTGCGTTGCGAATCCCCCATGACAAATGCTGTTGTCCGACCCGCCGGCGCTGGCCGGTTGCTGTCCATCGATGCCCTGCGGGGCTTGGTGATTCTGTTCATGTTGCTCGACCATGTGCGCGAAACCTTTCTGCTGCACCGCCAGGTCAGCGACCCCATGGACATCGCCACGACCGAACCTGCGCTGTTCCTGAGCCGCACCCTGGCCCATCTGTGTGCGCCGATCTTTGTCCTGCTCACGGGCCTGTCTGCCTACCTGTATGGCGAAAAATACGCGGGCAAGACAGATGTCTGCGGCTTCCTGTTCAAGCGCGGGTTGTTCCTGGTGCTGCTGGAGATCACCCTGGTGAACTTCGCCTGGACCTTCCAGATTCCGCCGACTGTGATCTACCTGCAGGTGATCTGGGCCATCGGCCTGAGCATGCTGGCCCTGTCGGCGCTGGTCTGGCTGCCACGCCCGTTGTTGCTGGGCTTGAGCCTGCTGATCATCGCCGGGCACAACCTGCTGGACGGCTTGCACTTTGCGCTGGAGTCGGCGCTGCATGTGCCGTGGGCGGTGCTGCATGACCGCGGCTGGATCGAGTTCAGCGAAGGCCTGCGCCTGCGTACCTCCTACCCGGTGCTGCCGTGGATCGGCGTGATCGGCCTGGGATATGCCATCGGCCCCTGGTTCGCCCAGGCCAGTGATGCCGCCTGGCGCCAACGTGCACTCTGGATCGGCGGTATCGCCGCGCTGGCGGGTTTTGTCGGGTTGCGCTTGCTCAACGGCTACGGCGACAAACCTTGGGTCCAGGGCGAGAGTACCCTGCAGACGCTGATGAGCTTTTTCAACATCACCAAGTACCCGCCGTCCCTGCTGTTCATCACCCTGACCCTGAGCCTCGGCCTGCTGCTGTTGCGCGGGTTCGAACGGCGCCAGGGCAGCCGCTGGATCCTGGTGTTGAGCGTGTTCGGCTCGGCACCGATGTTCTTTTACCTGTTGCACCTGTACGTCTTGAAGTTCGCCTACCTGTTGGCAGTGGCGTGTTTTGGCCTGAATCAGGGCAGCTACTACGGGTTTGATTCCGTGTGGGCGGTGTGGTTGGCGGCGGGGCTGTTGGCGTTGACCCTGTACCTGCCGGTGCGCTGGTTCTCAAGGCTCAAGAGCAGTCGCCGGGATTTGGTTTGGCTCAAGTATTTTTAGTCGCACTTGCTGATTTTCTGCTGGGGGCCGTCCCGCAGCGTGCAAGTCTGCGGGCGGCTAGAGAAGCAAGTACCTGTCAACTCTGACAGTAGACACGTCCGGTCCATTGGCGCTTTGATAAAAGCGTTTGTAGATTGCAGCGCCCGTACCCGCGGGTGGCTGTGCAAGGATGAGTGTCTGTCAGTTCCTGTCTCTATGGCTGTCCTGCCATGTTGTGGTCATGCAGTGGAACCGCATTGGAAGACATTCCAATCACAACACCGGGCTAGACTCGTCATACCGTGGCGCCAGCCCTGGGTCAGGTGGTTCGCAGCGCAACTCGATCAGCAGATCTTGCGAGGCAACGAAGCACTTGGCTGACGCATGAGGCTTGAGTCATGGATAAGTCTGTCGGTGTGTGTCGCTGGCTGTTGATGCTGGGGCTGGTTGCTTTCGGTGTGATCATTGGCGTGGTTTTGTTTCCACTTACCGCCGAATCTTCCCCGGTACAGGCTCAGGCTTGTACCGCGCCGGCCTATGAAAAGGGCAAGGTCTATCAACAGGGGGACCAGGTCCAGCATAAAGACCAGCAATTCGAGTGCTGGAAAGATGAAGACGGTCCGCCGCTGGGGATAGGCAGTTGGGCGTGGTGCCAAGTACCTGCCTATGAGCCGTTGCTCCAGGGCGGCCCTTGGAAAGATGCCTGGAAAGAGCTCGGTGAGTGCGGTGGTTTCGCGGGTAATCGCCTGACCCTCAGTTTCGCTACCCTGAGTGGCAAGGCTCCCTTGAAACCAGCAGTGCCCGGTGTCGTGCGAGCCGATGAGGTGCTGACCGGGGTCTTGCGCTGCAAGGCCGAAGAAATCCCGATCAGTGCCAAGGCCAGCGAAACCATCCACCTCGATAATTTGAAAGCCTGCGACTATCAACTGGTGATGAATGTCGCTGACGGTTTTGTCCCGTTGAACACCCCGCGCATTATCTCGTTCAAGCAAGCAGAGGGAGACGAACAAGCGGTGACGGTGAAATACCGGCCACCGGTGGAGGTCGCCAAGCTCAGCGGCCTGCCTGGAATCAAGATCGAGTTGTTCGCCCAGGGCTTGATCCAGCCTCGGCAAATGGCCATGGGCAAGAATGTGTTGTATGTGGGTTCCAGCGCCATTCCTTCGTATATCTATGAAGGCAAGATTGCCGACATGATTTATGCGTTGCCATTGGACGCAGCGGGTAAACCGACGGCCATCCATGTGCTCGCCAGCGGTCTGGAAGAGCCTCACGGCGTGGCCTGGCGTGACGGTGACCTGTATTACTCGACCACGGGCGGGCTGTATCGCTTGCGCGATGCCGATAACCATTACAAGGACCCCAAGCCGGAGCGGGTCTTCAACTTCCCGGCCGACGACAAGCTGTTTCCCCTGCCGCCCCTGGCCTCCGGTTCCAACACCCGGATCTGGCACATGAAGCATCCCTTGCGCTTCAACCCGCTGGACCCGACGGACAAGTGGCTGTACACGGCGGTCGGTATTCCCTGCAACCTGTGCATGATTCCCGCCGATCAGCGCTACGGGACGCTGTTGCGTTATTCACTGGAGACCGGTGAATCACAAGTTCTGGCCAAGGGCGTGCGCAACTCCGTGGGCTTCGATTGGAACCCGCAAAACGCCAGCCTGTGGTTCAGCGACAACAATCGCCAGGGTTTCCCCAATCCCGATGAGATCAACTGGATCAGTGGCCCCGGCCTGCATTTTGGGGTGCCGTACCGGTTTGGCAAGGGCACACCCGGGTTCACCCAGGAGGAGTACCAGAACCCCGGAGTGATCCAGCCGCCCTTGGTGCCTGGTGCCATTGTCTCGGACAAATCCCCGGCCCAGGTCAATCCGGCGGACTATGTGCCCGCTGCGTTCGAGTTGGGAACCAACACCGCACCGCTTGGGGTCAAGTTCTGGCGGGGCTATCCCACCACCAGTGGAAGCCAGCGTTTGCTGGTGGCCGTGCACGGTGCCGGTTCTGCGGCAAGTCCAGGCATGGATGTGCAGATGCTGACGATCCAGGGCGGAACGCGGGTGGTCAATCAGATCCCTTTGATCAACGGATTTGTCCAGGACCCCGATCGTTTCGATGTGTACTGCCTGGATAACTCGTGTATTGGTCGGCCCGCGGAATTCCTTGAGTTGGCCGATGGCAGCCTGCTGATCAGCGACGACGTCGCCGGGGTGATTTATCGCGTGCGCTACGATGCCAGCGAGCTGCCGGCCACGCAGTTGGCGTTACGGCCCATGCTGCCTCCGGCGGGTTACGAAAAGAAAATGATCAGCGGCTTCCTGACTGCCCCCGACGGCAATCGTCGGTTGGTTCAGGTGTCGTGGAATCCCGAGGACAGTGACGCCGGTTTGGTCCTCAACGGACTGCCCTATGGCGTCTATCAGCTCAGGCTCAATGATGTAGAAGACTGGATTCCCCAGGTTCGCAACACGGCCTTCACCCTGTCTGCCACCAACAAGGCTCAGACCATCAGCCTGCGCTACCGTGAGCGGCCGATAAAGCTGGAGGTCAAGGTGACGATCAAGGCACCGGGCAAACCGGCGTCAGTGACCGATGCGCAGTGGCATTTCAGCCTGGTCAACGAAGCGCAGAGTGGTGCCGAGCCGCAGGTGATCCAGGTGCCCTGGGGCGCCAGCACCACGCAGATCCTGGACTACGGCAAGTACAAGGTCATCTACCCGTTTTATTCGAAGGCCAAGCCTGAGCCGGAACTGGAGCAGGTGGTGATAGATGAATCCAGCGAGGACAGGCAATTGCCAGCGGTCGCGTACCGTCCTGTCGAGAACCTGGGGGAGACGGTGCTGGCCCAGGCCTGTACCAAATGTCACGCGGTCGAGTATTTCGACAGCTTGCGCATGGCCCTGGCCTGGAGCGTGGCGGGGCAGGACGCGCTGGTCAAACAGATAAAAAGCATGCCGGTTTCCGGGCATTGCGACACCACGTGTGCCAGCGAAATCAGCAAGCACCTGATTAATGTGGTGTGGAAGCCTTACCTGGATCCGTCGGAATCCCATGGGGTGCGGCAGCTGCGCTTGCTGACCCCGGATGAATACGCCGCCAGCGTCAGGGACATCCTGGCGGTCGAGATCAATCCCGAGAAGCTACCGGCCGACAAGTCTGAGAAAGACTTCAAGTACCCCGGTGAGGCGGACAAGGGCATTGCGCAGGCAGAGGACGTCAAGCAGTTCTATGACATGGCGCTGTGGGTAGCCGACAAGGTTGCGCCGTCGCGCTTGAGCGTCCTGGCGCAATCGAAGCTCGGGTCGGATCTGGTGACATCGTTGGGGTATCAGCTGTTTCGCCGTCCAGTCAGTGATGCCGAGCGTCTGCGCTACCAGGCATTGTTCGACGAACAAGGTGCGACTGGACTGATCGCCGCGCTGCTGCTGTCGCCCCATTTCCTCTATCGCTCCGAGTTGGGTTTGGCGACGGAAGAGGGGGGCAGTGTGTTCAAGCTGACACCGTTCGAGTTGGCGACGGCGCTGTCCTATGGATTCCTGGGCACCACCCCGCACGCCGAACTGTTGGCCAAGGCCCAGCGCAACGAACTGCAAACTGCGCAACAGATCTCGGCAGAGATCGAGCGCATGATGCGTACGGACAAGGGCATCGAGCAGTTCAACCGGTTTGTCAGCTACTACGTCAAGACCATTCGCGGCGTCCAGGAAAAGCCGGGGCTGAGTGCGCAAATGATCCAGCTCATGGCGCAGGAACAGTACCTGTTGAGCCGCAACCTGATGTTGAACGCAGGCACTTTCGAGGAGTTGTTCAATCCACGCTACACCTACCTCAACCAGGCCCTGGCCGCGCACTACGGGATCGATGGGGTTTCTGGCAGCACCTTGCACAAGGTCGCGGTCGACGATAAACGCGGTGGGCTGCTGCATCTGGGGCTGACTCAGGCCGCTACCTCGGACTACCAGGCCACCTCGTTGGTCAAGCGCGGCATCATGATCCGCGAGCAGATGTTTTGCCGCGATTTTGGTGCACCGGTGGAGGCGGATCCTACGCCACCTGCCTACCCGGCGCGGGCGATTACCACCCGCGAGCACTGGGACGCGTCCAACGGCGAGCAAGCGTCAGAGGGGCGTTGCTGGCGGTGTCATCAATACATGAACGACACCGGGTCCTCGATGGAGCACTACGACGCGGCGGGGCGCTATCGCCTCGAGGAAAAAGCCTACAACTTCAATCAGTACCCACAGATGGTGGCAATCAAGGCTGCCGGTCCATTCCTCATGGCGACTGGCACCGAGCCGATCAATGACGTACGCGATATCGCCAAAATCATTCCGCGTAACCCGGCATCGCAGTTCTGCATGGCCGACAGTTACTTCCGGTTTGTCTTCGGCAGTAAATCCGATGTGTCGACGTCAGGAACCGTCAAGGCAGTGGCCGATGGATTGAAAACTTCGGGCTCGCTGGCCGACATGCTGAAAACCTTGGGCACTTCCAAAGCGTTCACCTACAAGACTGAGAGGAACTGAGCATGGGCATCCTGAAGAGTCGTCGGCGTTTTCTCGCGGGCCTGGCTGCAGCGAGTGTCTATGGTCCGTTGACTCAGTTTGGCCTGGCGCGCATGGCGTTGGCGGGGCAAAGCCAGCAGGCCAAGTTGAAGATTGTGTTTGTGGTCGTGCCCGATGGCCTGGCGGTGGATTCCTATACCGGGGGCGGTTTTGGCGATGGTCGCGGATTGTGGCATCCACAGGTGCAAAGCAGCGATACCACGGCATTTACCTTGAATGAGGTGAGTGCCGAGCTGGCAACCTATCGCAACCAATCACTCTACTTGCGTGGACTTATCCTGGGGCCGGAAGGCGCCAACGTAGGTCATTTGGGCTGGACATTTGTGTTGCGCGACAGTGCGGGGAGCCAGTCATCCATCGACATACTGCTGGGTCAGGCGCTGCCGGGCACCGAGCCGTCTCACCGCAGTCTGTTTGCCGGTCCCCATGCCGGCGTCGATGGTACGCCCTGGTTCGTGTCCTATCAGGGCAATGCGATCCGCACACCTTATCGTGATCCGGTGCTCATGGCGCAGGCGTTGTTCAAGGAACCCGGTCTTGCTTCATCGAGTCGGCAGCCTGGCGGCAGTACTCTATTGCAGACCTCCCTGGCGGATATCCAGGAAATCAAAGGCAAGTTGTCGGGCGCTGAGCGGCAGAAACTCGATACCCATCTGGATTCAGTGGAACAGGTGATCAAGGACCTCGACCTGAGCCAGCCACCGATTGGCGAATGCAAGCCATTGACCGTGGAACCGCTGGATTACCGTTCGGCAAAGGACCGCACCCGAATTCAGGCCAACCATCACCAGGTAGTGGCGACGGCCTTGAGTTGCGGGATCACTCGAGTGGCGACGATTCAGATCGGCCGTTCGGCGGAGTCGCTGAACATCCTCGACGTCAGCCCGGGCAACAATCCCCACGAGTGTGCCCACCGACTTCACCAGAAGGAGTTATGGAAGGGAACACGTCAATGGTATGTCCAGCGGGTCAAATTCCTGATGGATGAATTGGCCCGCTATCAGGACCCCCATGTGCCAGGCGACAGTCTGCTCGACCATACACTCGTGGTGCTGACCAGTGAGATGGCGGACGGCGCGCCGGAGCACATGATCGACATGCCGCTGCTGTTGATGGGCGGGGCGAGTGGATTGCTTAAAAGTGGTGATGGCGCCGGACGCTATCTTGATGTGACGTCGCAGGCCGATCGCAAGCACCACACGGGCAATCCGGTTATCGGTCAATACATGGTCGATATGCAACGCATATGGGCAACCATCGCCAAGGCCGCCGGAACCACTGTGCCTTATGGTGGGAACATCGAGCCGGTCAGCGGGATTTTCAGCAATGTGTGAAGGAGCGTTCGGCGGTTTTGAGGTTGCCGAGCAATTGGAAGTAGTATCTGGACGCCCTCTACTCGGACAGCCACGGCGGCTACCTGGTGCGGCGCGACGTGCTGGAGCAACTGCAGAAGTCGTGGGCACCTTA
Source organism: Pseudomonas sp. Irchel 3H3 (assembly GCF_900187635.1). NCBI lineage: Bacteria > Pseudomonadati > Pseudomonadota > Gammaproteobacteria > Pseudomonadales > Pseudomonadaceae > Pseudomonas > Pseudomonas sp. Irchel 3H3. The sequence continues at coordinate 12,521 of NZ_FYEC01000013.1, forward strand.
ACGGACGCACCGACACCAGCGTGGACCTGACCTTCGCCGTTGCCGATGGGCTAATGCGCTATCAAACCTGTGGGAGCGGGCTCGCCCGCGATGGCGGTGTGTCAGGCAGCATCGATGTTGACTGTGCTGGCCTCATCGCGAGCAAGCTCGCTCAGGATGTGTGCAGGGTGCACGCTGGACCTTTGGCTGGATATGCCCACAAATCCAGGATCAAAAGATTGCATATCGCGCTCAATGCCCCACCAACTCCTCCAGCAGTTGCTCTTTGTAGCCCTGCAATACGGGCGAACTCCGGTCCCGGGGGTGGGGCAGGTTGACCTGGATCTGGTGCTTGATCCGCCCCGGGTGGGCGTCCATGACGATCACCCGGTCGCCCAGGTACAGGGCCTCTTCGATGTCGTGGGTGACCATGATCACCGTGCAGCGTTGCTGCACCCAGATGCGCTGCAGTTCGTGTTGCAGGCGGACCCGGGTCAGGGCGTCGAGGGCGCCCAGGGGTTCGTCGAGCAGCAGCACCTTGGGGCGGTTGATCAGGGCGCGGGCGATGGCGGCCCGCTGGGCCATGCCACCGGACAGCTGGTGCGGGTAGGCGTTCTCGAATCCCTCGAGGTTGACCAGGGCGATGTGCTCGGCCACCAGGCGATCCTTTTCGACCTGGGACAGTGGGTGGTTTTTCAGGGCCAGGGCGATGTTCTTGCTCAGGGTCATCCAGGGAAACAGGCGGTGGTCCTGGAACACGATGCCGCGTTCCAGGCTGGTGCCGACTACGGGCTTGCCATCGAGCAGGATATCGCCCTGGTAGTCGCCCTCCAGGCCCACGATCAGCCGCAGCAGGGTCGACTTGCCGCAGCCGCTGGCGCCGACGATGCTGATGAATTCGCCAGGGCGGACCTTGAGGTTGATGTTGTCCAGTACGGGCAGCGGTTGGCCTTCGATCCGGTAGGCCTTGCTCAGGCCGCGGACTTCCAGGGCGCCGCAGGGCAGTGTGGTGCTGTGGGGCAAAGCGTGATGGGCAATGGCGTTCATGGGGTGGCCTTTCAACGAATGTTGCGCCAGCGCAGCAGGTGGCGACTCAGAAGGGTAAACAGCAGGGTCATCAGGTAACCGCACAGACCGATGCACAGCACGCTGAGGACGATGATCTCCATGCGCGCGCCGGCTTCGGCGTTCATCATCAGGTTGCCCAGGCCGGCCCCGGACGACAGGAACAGCTCGCTGCCCACGGCGGTGACCCAGGCAAACGCCAGGGCGTGCAGCACGCCGGTGGCCAGGCTCGGCAGCGCCGCCGGCAGCAGCACATGGGAGAACTGTTGCCAGCGGCTGAGCACCAGCACCTGGCCGACTTCGCGGTAGCGTCCCTCGACGTGCGTGAAACCTTGATAGGTGTTGAGCACCATCGGGTAGAACGCCGCGAGCGTGACGATCAACACCTTGGAGAACTCGCCGTTGCCGAACCACATGGCAATCAGCGGGATCCAGCCGAGCATCGGCACCTGGCGAATCGAATGAAACAGCGGGCCGATCAATCGGTTGGCCACGCTCGACAGCGCCATCAGCACCCCCAGCGCGACGCCAAAGACGATGCCCAGGGCCAGGCCGGTACTGGTGCGCGCCAGGCTGGCCAGCAGGTTGACCAGCAACTCGCCATTGCCGAGCAGCTCGAGCAAGGCCTGGCCGATGGTCGACAGCGGCACGAAGGCATAGGCCCCGGCGGCATCCTGGCGCGACAGGTATTCCCAGCCACCGATCAGTAGCAGCGGCAGCAACAGGCCGCGGGATTTTCCGAGTAAAGGGGGCATGGCGGGCTCCTAGCGGGTTTGCCAGCGGAACAGGCGCTGTTCGAGTTGGCGAAAGGAAAAGTCCAGGGCAAAGCCGATCACCCCGGTGACCACCACACCGACCATCACCACGTCGATGCGCAGCATCTGCCGGCTCATCTCGATCATCTGTCCCAGGCCGCTGTCGGCGGCGAGCAACTCGGTGGCTACCAGCACCACCCAGGCCCGGGTCAGGCTGATGCGAAAGCCGGTGATGATCGGTGGCGTAGCGGCGGGCAGGGCGATCTCGCGGACCAGGGTCGGCCAGCGCAGGCGATACACGTCGGCGACTTCGAAATAGCTGCGCGGGATGGCCTTGACCCCCTCGCTGGCGGCCAGGGCCACCGGGAAGAACGCGGTCTTGGCGACAATGATGATCTTGAAGGTTTCATCGATGCCGAACAGCAACACGAACATCGGAATCAAGGCGATGCTGGGGATCTGCCGCAAGGTGTGGAACAGCGGCGCGCAGTAGATCTCGACCTGCCTGGACAGGGCCATCAGCACCCCGAAGGCCAGGCCGCACAGCGAGCCAATGGCAAACCCCAGCCCCAGGCGGGACAGGCTATTGCCCAGATGCTCCAGCAGCTCGCCGCTGGCCAAGAGTTCGGCGAAGGCTTGCACCACCTGGGCGGGTGGCACCAGCAGGTTGCGTGGGAAAATCCCGGCCTCGGCCACCCCTGCCCAGAGCACCAGCAGGGCCAGGGGCGAGATAAGCCAGGTGAGAGCGGTCAGCAAGGAGTGTGGGCGCATGGCGGGTCTTATTTCGGCGAAGTACCCGAGGGCTATCGCAAGAGCTGTGCCATGTCCTCGTTGCAACCCCGCCCCCGCCCCTGTAGGAGCGAGCTTGCTCGCGATGGACGTCAACGATAACGCGCGCAACCAGGATGAACGCACTGTTCTTGAGCCCATCGCGGACAAGCCGCAATCCGCAAGCAGGCGCCGCAATCGGGCACCGCAAGCAGACACCTGCTCCTACAGACGCACCCGTTGCTGCCAGGGCAACACCCCGGCAGCAGTGGCGGTCAGAACTCGTAGCTGACGCTGGTGTAGTAGAACGCGCCCTGGGCACCTTCAGGGCTGGTGATCGAGTACTTGGGCACGCCGTACAGCTGCGTACCATCGGCCTCGTCCGGGTGGGTGTCGAACAGGTTGATCGCGCCCACCGAGACTTTCAGCGCCTTGTCGAAGGTGTACGACAAGTCGAGGTCGGTGACCCACTGCGAGCTGTAGGTCTGGTCCAGGTCCGGGTTGCTCGCGTTCAGGCTCTTCCATTCGCCGTAGCGGCGCTGGGCAATGGTCACGCCCCAGTTGGCGTACAGCCAGTTGGCGCTGAGCACCAGCTTGTTCTCGGGAGTGCCTTCCTCGATCAGGCCCTGGGTCGCCCGGCCGACAATTTGCTCACCCTTGATGTTGCCAACGTCCCGCAGCTGGGTAATGTCCGTATGGTTCTTGCTGAAACCGCTGCTCAGGTTCAGCCGGCCCCATTGCGCCAGGTCGAACTGATAGTTGCCGGTCAGCTCGATGCCGTCGGTGCGAGTGTCGGCCACGTTGGTGTAGAACGCTGCGCTCTGGATATTGGCGTACGGGGTACCGGCGAAGATCGGCGACACCACCGAGGCCGGTAACTGGTCGGAGAGGGTGATGCGGTTGTCGATGTTGATCCGGTACGCATCGATGGTCACCGACGCGTTGGGCAACGGCCGCCATACCAGGCCCAGGGAGTAGTTGGTGGACTCTTCCGGTTTCAGCGAAGTACCGCCCAGCAGCGCCGCTTCCGGGCTGTTGGCGCGCAGGGTGCGTTGCTGGACCTCGACATAGTTACCGCTGCCCGGCGGCTGTTCGACCACCTGCACACTGAACGAGGACAGACCGCTCTGCACCAGCGACGGTGCGCGGTAACCGGTGCTGGCGGTGGCCCGCGCGGCAATCTCTGGGGTGAAGTCGTAACGCAGCGACAACTTGCCGTTGGTGGTGTCGCCAAAGTCCGAATAGTGCTCGCTGCGCAGCGCTACCCCGGCCTGGAATTGCTCGGTTAGCTGGGCTTCGACATCGACATAGGCCCCCAGTACCCGGCGGTCCAGGGACGCCGCGTCGACCTGGGTGATGCCCGAGTAATACCCGGGAATCCGCCGGCTGGTGAAGGGGTCGACGGTGTTGAACAACGGCCCGTTCTGCCAACCGGCCGCTTCCCCGGCGCTCAGCTCGTAGTTCTCCTGGCGCCAGGCCAGGCCCGCCGACAGGGTCAGGGGCTTGAACAGCAGGTCGGTGGGAAAGTCGCGCACCCAGTCCAGGGTGGCGTTGGTCTGGTCGACCTGGCGCTTGCCGGTGTAGATGTTCTGCGGACTGCCGGCGCCCCAGCTCGGGTTGATCGCATTGCGGTCGTCGGAGGTGAGGCGGTTGTCGCCGTAATTCAGTGCCAGGTCGAACTTGCCCAGTTGCTCGTCGTCCAGGCGCAGGCCACCGGTCACGGCATAGTCTTCCAGAGAGTAGCGGGTGACCGGCAAGCGACCATCGGGGAAGCGCTGCAAAGCGTTGCTCCCGTAATTGTTGCGCAAGGTCGTGGGCGGGTCGAAGAAGCCCTCGGCATCGGTGTTCTTGTGCGAGTAGGTGGCGAAGCCGTAGGCGGTCAAGCCTTCGCCGACCCCGATCTCGCTGTTGGCGACCAGGTTGTACTGGTCCGAGACGTTGCCCGAGCCCCAGCGCCAAGTGCGGTAGCGGTTGTTCTGTTCCTTGGCGGTGTTGATGCTGGTGGAACCGGGGTAGTAGATCCGGTTGTCTGGGTTGGTGTCGCTGGCCGGGTCCTGGCTGCCGGCGTCGAAACTCAGGGTCAGGAAGCCGTCGTTGGGCAGGGTAAAGCCTTTCCAGCCGCCGAGTTTGCGCTGGATGCCGTCACCCTTGTCGTAGCCACCGAAGCGGTAGCCGAGGTTGCCGCCGTCATCCTTCTCCTTGAGCACGATGTTGATCACCCCGGCGATGGCGTCGGAGCCGTACTGGGCCGCCGCGCCGTCACGCAGGATCTCCACGCGCTGGATCGCACCCAACGGAATCAGACTGAGGTCGACCGCCGCCGCCCCCCGGCCGTTGACCAGGCCCTGGCGGGTGACGTTGGCGCTGGTGTGCCGGCGTTTGCCGTTGACCAGCACCAGCACCTGGTCGGAGGCCAGCCCGCGCAACGACGCGCCCTGGGCAATGGAGCCGGAGAACGCGCCCTGGGGCGATTGCGGGTAACTGAAGGACGGCGACAGTGCCGTCAGTGCGCCGGACAGGTCGTTGGCGCCGGTGTCCTGTAGTTGCTCGCTGGACAGCACGTCCACCGGGGCGGCGCTTTGCAGGGCGGTGACGTCGCTGCGCCGGGTGCCGAGCACGACCACGGTGTCCAGGTGATCGTTGCTGGCACCGGTCGGGGCAGGGTGGGTTTCGGCGGACATGACAGGCAGGGCAAGGCTGCCAATGACCAGCGCCACGGCGCTGGCCAACGGGTTGTGGTGGAGCATGGGCGGATTCCTTTCTAGGGCAAGAGGATCAACCTGTAGGAGCGAGCTTGCTCGCGAAGAACTCGCAGGCGCCGCGTGCATACTGAATGCACGCGTCACTGTTGACGTTTTTCGCGAGCAAGCCGCAAGCGTGCACCCGCTCCTACAGGTGGTGGGTCAGAACCGGCTGGTGACGCTCAGGCCCACCGTGCGGGGGTCGCCGTAGGTGATCACGTATTGGCCGAGGGTGCCGTTGGGCCGTCCGTGGACTTGGTAGCGGCGGTCGGTGAGGTTGTTGACGAAGCCGGTGACGCTGAGTTTTTCATCCGGGCTGAACCAGGTCAGGCGGCTGTTGGCCAAGGTGTAGTGCGCCTGGCTCAGGGTCTTGTCGGCGCTGCTCTGGCGGTCGGCGAGGAAGTATTCCTTGTCGCGGAAACTCACGTCGCCACCGGCCACCAGCTTGCCGCCGATCTCCAGTGGGAAGGTGTAGTCGCCGCCCAGCGAGACTACGTTGCGCGGCGAGCGCACGAAGCTGTTGCCGCTGTAGTCGCCGGTGACCGCACCCGTATTGGGGTTGGTGTTCTTGAAGTCGGTGTACTCGGTGTCCAGGAACGAGATCGCCGCGCGCAGGTGCAGGTACTCGGTGGGCTGGCCTTCGAGTTCCAGCTCGGCACCCTTGACCTTGCCCGCGGCGCCGTTGGTCAGGGCGGTGGTCAGCACGCCGTTGTTGACCGTCAGCAGGTTGACCTGAATATCCGAGTAGTCGTAGTAGAAGATGTTCGCGTTGGCCGTCAGGCGACGGTCGAACCACTCGGATTTGAGGCCGATTTCATAGGCGTCGAGTTGTTCCGGATCGACCGTGGTCAACTGCGCCAGGCTGGTCGACAAGCCGGTGTTGAAGCCGCCGGAACGGAAGCCGTGGGCGTAGCGGAAGAACACCCGCAGGTTGTCGTTGATCCGGTACTCGGGGGTCAGGTCGTAGGTCCAGGCTTCCCAGGTATTGGCTTCCTGGCGGTTGCCGTTGGTGCCGACGCCGCTCAGTGGAATCAGCGGGCCGTTGGCGCTGGCGCGGGTCAGTTGGGTCAGGTCGAGGTCGATGTCTTTCTTTTCCTGGGTGTAGCGCAGACCGCCGGTGACAGTGAAATTGTCGGTGAAGTCATAGGTCAGGTTGCCGAACAGCGCGTAGCTGTCGGTCTTGTGGTCGTAGTTGAGGTCACGCAGGTCAGTGACCCCGCCGATCTGGTTGGAGCCACTGCCATTGGGCGTCGGGCCCGGGGTAATAAAGCGCGTGGCCGAGCTGTCGAGGGTCTCGTGGAAGTAGTGGGCGCCGGCCAGCCAGCGCAGGGTTTCCTGCTGGGGCGAGGCCAGGCGCAGTTCCTGGGAGTACTGGCTGTATTTGTTGTCGGCCGTGGCGGCGCCGTTGACTTCGTATGGCGTGTAGTCGGCATCGCTGGTGGACTGGCCGCGGATGTAGTCGTAGGCGGTGATCGAGGTCAGGGTGTAGTCGCCCAGGTTCCAGTTGAAGGTCAGCGAGGTGCCGTCATGGTCGAGCTTGGCATCTTCATTGACGTTGAGTTCGATGTCGCGGCCGTTCGGGCGCTGGTAGCCGACGTTGTAGTAACGTCCCACCGGCAGCGAGCCGTTGCTGCCGTCGCCATTGTGCTGGCGGGCGTGGACCTTGAGCAGGGCTTCGAGGTCAGGGTTCAACTGGGCAAGGAACTGCACGCGCACGGCTTTCTTGTTGACGTCGCCGTAGGTGTGGCCGTCGGTGAGGTTCTCGGCGAACCCGTCGCGCTCCTCGGAGTACAGCGCCACCCGCGCGGCGAGTTTTTCGTCCACCAGCACACCGCCCAGGGCGCCGCTGACGATGCGTTCATCCTTGCTGCCGACACCTAGCGTGCCGTAGCCGTTGGTCTGGGCATCGAGGCTCGGTTTTTGCGAGATGATGTTCACCGCGCCCGCCGTGGTGTTCTTGCCGTACAGGGTGCCCTGGGGCCCGCGCAGAATCTCGATGCGCTCCAGGTCATACAGCGGGCCGCCACCGGCAATGGGTGCGTTGAGGTAGACGTCGTCGGAGTAGATCCCCACCGGGTACACGGTGGCAGCGCCGGTATCGCCAGTGCCCAGGCCGCGGATGTACCAGCGCGGACGGCCGTCGCCGTCGGGGTTCTTCGCCGAGGCGTTGGGCACGAAGGTGGTGATGTCGCCCATCGACCGCACGCCGTCGGCCGTGATGCTGGTGCCCTGGATCGCCGACACCGCCACCGGGATCTCCTGCAGGGTTTCTTCCTTGTGCTGGGCGGTGACGGTCACGGTTTTCAGCGCCGGCTCGGTGCTGGTCTTGCCGGCGTCGCTTTCTGTTGTCTCGGCTGCCAGCAATCCCTCGCTGACGGCCCCCCCGGCCAGCAGCAAGGTGAGCCAGATACTCTTGGTGATTGGATTAAGCTTATGCATGTTGGTACTCCCCCGATAAAGTTTCACTAACAGGGGTAGAGCAGAGATCGTGCCAATAGCTTTGAGGGCTGTGCTGGTGGTTGCTTACTTTTGCTAAGTGGCTGATTAATAAAGGATAAAATTAGTATTTTATTTGATGTTAAAGCCTCGAAAAGTTCGGGTAAAAGTTACCGGGAAAACCCCTGTCGATTATTCAGCATGGGTTGCTGTGAGGCTGCTGCTGTAGCAACACAACTGCCAACCGTTGTGTTGCTACAGGGTCATCAGACCGCCACTCTCGATGTCGAGCCAATTACCGTTTCCAGCACGCTGAAGTCGATCCACTCGCGCACATCGAACCGCCGTGGAATGAAGTCCCAGCGGTGCAGGAAATCGGTGAAATCCTGCAGGGCGGTAATCGAGCGGCTGTCCAGGGTGGTGCGCAAACGCCGGTGTGCGTCTTCGCCATAGGCGGCGGCCACCCAGTATTCGCTGGTGTTCAGCTCGCGGGCGAGAAAGCGCCGGGTTTCATCCGGGTTGGCCCACGCCCATTGCTCGGTGCGCAGCACGGTGTCGACGATTTTCACACTGGCATCGAAGTGTTCGTGCAGCAGGTGGGTGTCGACGGTCAGGGTGCGCGGCGTGCCGTTGTTGGAGCGAATCAGTGGGTCGGGGTGCGAGCCAGTATCGACCACCACCTGCAGGCCGAATTCGTTGGCCAGGTGTACGGCGTGGGCGCCCTTGAGGAAAATCGCGTCGATGTCGCCGCGCAGCAGGCCGATCAGCTCGTTATTGCGCTGGCTGAAGCGGCTGGTGCCGAGGCTGACTTCCGAGCCATACACGTGTTGCTTCTGATCGTCGCTGTAGGTGCCGCCGTAGGGGTAGTCCACCAGCTCGACATCGCTGACATTCAGGCCCTCCAACTTGAGTGCGTTCTCCAGCCCGCGCAACGCTTGGGCGCGGGTGAAGTCGATCTGCACGTTGGCCCATTTCGGTACGCCGAAGCGGCGGTTCTTCAGGTCGCGAATGCTCTTCACCCCGCTTTCGGCAGTGGTCAGGATCAGTTGCACTTCATCGCTCCAGGACAATCCCAGGACCCGGGTCTGCACTCCACTGGCGTAGGCCCAGATAGCCGGGATATTGCCGCCGTGACGCACCGAGTTTTTCAGGTGATGGTCATAGTGGGCCTCGCGAACTTCCCGTTCGCTGGACTCACGCAATGACTGGATATTGGTGCCGAACGGCTGGAAAGCCTCGGCCAGGCGCCCGGATTGCACCGCAATGCCAAGCCCGGTGGGCACCGGGCTGTGGGTGTACCAGAGGGTATCGAGTGGTTTGCTCATAAAGGGATCTTCGTTCGAGTCCATGAAACCGATCACCCCGCCGCGCTAGGGTGATCGTGCGGTTGGGGTTAGCCGGTGAGGGCGGTCTGCAGGGCTTGTAGCGGACGCGGGTCGATCCATTGGCGCACGTCAAAACTGTTCGGGATAAAGCGCCAGCGGTGCAGGAAGTGAGTGAAGTCCTGCAGGGCGTCGATGGCCTGTTCGTCGAGTGCGGTGTGCAGGCGCTGGTGGGCGTTGTCGCCGTAGGCGGCGCTGACCCAGTACTCGCTGCTGTTGGTTTCCCGCGCCAGGTAGCGGCGGGTTTCATCCGGGTGGGTATGAGCCCACTGTTCGGCCCGCAGCACCGCGTCGAGAATGCCGCTGGCCACGTCAAAATGCTGCTCCAGCAGGTGCAGGTCGACCGCCAGGGTGCGTGGCGTGCCGTTGTTGCTGCGGATCAGCGGGTCGGGGTGGGCCCCCGTGTCGATCACCGTGTGCAGGCCAAAGTCGTGGGCGTACTGGGCGGCGCTGGCACCCTTGAGGAAAATCGCGTCGACTTCGCCGCGCAGCAGGCCGATCAGTTCCAGGTTGCGCCCCTCGACCCGTTGCGTCGCTACCGGCGTGCCATTGACGGTATGCACCTGCGGGTCGCTGAAGGTACCGCCATACACAAAGTTCACCAGTCGCACGTCGCCGACCTGCAGGCCTTCGAGCTTGAGGGCGTTCTCCAGGCCACGCAGGGCCTGGGCCCGGGTGAAATCGATCTGCGCGCCGGCCCAGTCCGGCAGGCCGAAGCTGCGGCCCTTGAGGTCCTTGACGGTTTTTATGCCGCTGTCAGGAAGGGTCAGGATCAGTTGCACTTCGTCGGCCCACGACAGGCCGATCACCCGGGTCTCGCGACCCTGGGCGCGGGCCCAGATCGCCGGGATGTTGCCGCCGTGGCGCACCGAATTCTGCAAGCTGTGATCGAAGTGCGACTCGCGCACCGCCTTGTCCGTGGACTCGCGCAGCGATTGCACCCGGGTACCGAGGGCGCCTACGGTGTCCTGCAACCAGCCTTTTTGCACGGCGATCCCCAACCCCGTGGGGACCGGGCAGCGGGTGTACCAGAGCGTATCGAGTGGATGGCTCATCAAGTCGTCTCCCTCAGCGCTCAGGCGCTGGCTTTGAGTGCGGTTGCCGGGCTGGCAGCGGGGCGCTGGTGCACCAGCGGCAGGACTTCCTGGCCGATGCGCAAGGCCTCTTCGAGGTGCGGATTGCCGGCGAGGATGAAGGTCGAGAAACCGGCATCGCGGTATTCCACCAGGCGTTCGGCGATGTTCTGGTGGCTGCCCACCAGGCCCACGGTCGGCCCTGGCTTGGCCCTGGCGAAACCGGCCCACAGGTTGGGGCCGATGATCAGGTCGTCGAAGCGATCGACATTCTGGTGGTAGGCGGTCTGCCGTGCGCCACCGACTGAGTCCGAGCCGCTGGTGAAGCCTTTGGCGACCACGCTGCTCTGGCCCTCGAGCTTGTCGAACTGGCGGCGCAGGTCGGCCCAGGCCTGTTCTTCGGTTTCCCGGGCGAACAGGTCGACCCGCAGCCCGAAGCGCACGCTACGCCCCTGTTTGTCGGCCAGCTCACGCACTCGTTCGATGTGCGGCTTGAGCTTGTCGATCGGCTCGGCCCAGTTCAGGTAGACGTCGGCGTGCTTGGCGGCGACGTCCAGCGCGGCGTCGGAGAAACCGGAGAAGTACACGCCGGGCTTGCGTTCCTGATGCAGGCCGTGGGGCAGGGCGCCGTTCTCCAGTTGATAGATATCGCCGTCGTAGGAGAACCGCTCGTTCTGCCACAGGCCCTGGATGATGTCGAGGAACTCGCCGGTGCGCTTGTAGCGCAGGTCGTGTTCGAGGAAGTCCCCGTTGGCGCGTTGGCTGGCCGGGTTGCCGCCGGTGATGATGTTCCACTCCAGGCGGCCACGGCTGAGGTTCTGCAGGATGGCCGCCTGTTGCGCGGCGTAGGCCGGCAGGGTCCAGGTGGCCTGGAAGGCGATCAGGAACTTGATGCGCCGGGTTTCCCGGGCCAGCGCCGCCGCGGCGATCCAGGGCTCCGGCCCGGTGGGCAGCAGCGCGCCTTCAAACCCGGCCAGCTCCGCGGCCTTGGCCACCTGGGCGATGTAGTCGATGTAGGTGAAGTCGTCCGGCTCGCCATTGGGCAAGCGCCCCGGCGCGATGTTGCCAGGGCGATGGTGGGAGGTGCCGCGATTGTGTTTGTCGGTGCTCAACTGCGGCCCGTCGGTGCCCAGCGGTAGACGCCAGAAAAATTCAGTGCTCATGGGTGCTCCTGATTCAGTAACGCGTGCGAGGACGCCTTGCAGGGATGATTGCAACGGACATGCCATGGCGCCTGGAACGGCTTGCGGGCCGCAGGGGCTGGGGATTGGGGGTGGGTACTCTGGGCGGTTGCCCCAGGGCTGCGTCTGTAGCAGCAGCCCGTCAGCAACGGTTGTTGAAGCGGCAACAGCCCGAGCGTGCGGCGACTGGCGTTGTCTGCAGATTTGGCATGCGCCCGCTCAACTTGTGGGAGCTGGCGCCCGCTTGCGGCTTGCCAGCGATAGCGGTGGGTCAGGCGCCATCGATGTTGAACACCACTAGATCTGTGGGAGCGGGCTTGCCCGCGATGGCGGTGTGTCAGGCACCAGCGATGTTGAATGTGCTGGCCCCATCGCGAGCAAGCTCGCTCCCACAGTGATTTTGGCTGTTCGCAGATTTTGCGTTCTGGCCCCATCGCTAGCAGGCCGCAAGCGGGCGCTAGCTCCCCCAATCAATTCAGGCCGGCTGGCCCATCTCCTCGAGGGAAGCACTGCGCAAATAGGTCTGGTACAGCGCCGCATAGGCCCCGCCCTGGGCAATCAACTGGCGGTGCGGGCCTTGTTCGACCAGGCGGCCGCGTTGAATCACCGCGATCCGGTCGGCGTCGCGAATGGTCGCCAGGCGGTGAGCGATGATGATCGCCGTACGGCCTTCGCACAGTCGCCGGAATGCCCGCTGAATACGCCGCTCGGTATGGATGTCGACCGCCGAGGTGGCCTCGTCCAGCACCAGCACCGCCGGGTCGGCGAGGTAGGCCCGCACCAGGCACACCAGTTGCCGCTGGCCATGGCTCAGGTGCCCGCCCAAAGGCCCGACTTCGCTGTGGTACTGGTGTGGCAGGCGCTCCAGCACCTCGTCGGCCCCCAGCTCGCGGGCCGCGGCGATCAGTGTTGCATCACTGGCGTCGGGGGCGGCCAGGCGCAGGTTGTCGAGGATGGTGCCGCTGAACAGCACGTTGTCCTGCAGCACCACGCCAACGTTGCGGCGCAGCGCCTGCTGGGTCAGTTCGCGCACGTCGATGCCGTCGAGTCGCACCGCCCCCGCCTGCACCTCGTAGAAGCGCGTCAACAACTGCACCAGGGTGCTCTTGCCATGGCCTGAAGGGCCGACGATCGCCAGCACTTCTCCCGCGCGAACCTGCAAATCCAGCTGATCGATCACCGGCGTCGGGCTGTGGGGGTCGTAGGCAAAACTCACCTGCTCGAAGCTCACGTCGCCCCGCGCCCGGTCCAGGAGGCGTGGGGTGGGGCTGTCGGTGATCTGCGGGCGGGTGTCGAGCAACAGGAAGATCCGCTGCGCCGACGCCGAACCGGTGGCGTAGCGCTCGAACAGGTCCGACAGTTCCTGCAAAGGCCCAAGAAACAGGAACACGTAGAACAGGCTTTCAGCGATCTGGCCCACACTGACATCCGCTTGCGCCAGGCCATAGGCCCCCACCAGCAATAGCAGCGCCATGCCGGCAGAGCTGAGCAGCGCGGTGAACGGCGCGAACCAGCTGGAGCGCAGGCTGCCGCGGATCAGTGCCTGGTTGAAGTCCTCGAGCAGACCACGGTAGCGCCGCAGGTTCGGAGTCTGTTGCGCGCACTGTTGCAACATCCGCGCGCCGCTGACGCTTTCCACCAGGTGCGCGGTGAAGCGGCTGCGGTTCTCCGCGACCTTGGCCCAGTTGCGTTGGGAGATGCGCTTGAAGCTCCAGGTCGCCAGCACCAGCAAGGGCACGGTGGCGACCAGGCTGAGGAAGAAGCGCGGGTCGATCCGCCACAGCATCACGGCCGCCAGCCCGCAGCGCAGCAGTGCGCCCAGCAGCTCCGGCGGGCCCTGGATCAGCAGCGGTTCGAGGCTGTCGACATCGCGGTCGGCGCGGGAAATGATGCGCCCGGCCTTGGTCCGATCGAAGTAGCTGACACTCAGGCTCTGCACGTGGGCGAACACCCGCACTCGCAGGTCATTGAGCACACGGATCGCCGCACCGCCGGCGACGAACTGCGAGACCCCGGCCAGCAGGAACCGACCAAGCCAGCTCGCCGCCAGGCCGAGACCCAGCCACAGCACCAGGCGCTCATCGAGCAACCAGTGATCCTGCTGCGAAATCAGCCCACGGTCCAGCAGTTCGCGCACGAACCAGGGCCGCAGGAACACGGTGAACACCAGCAGCAGCTCGATGCCGATCACCGCGGCGATCGACCCGCGTATCGGTTTGAGCAGCGGCAGCAGGCGCGTCAACATGCTGCGGTCGAGAGCCTTTTTTGCCAGTGCTTCTTCAATTTCAATATCGCTCAAGGCTGTGCCGGCGATTGGATTAGCCATGGTCGATCCCTAGCAGGTCGCGGTAGTCGGGCTGGGTTTGCAGCAGTTCGCAGTGCTGGCCGCTGGCGACGATCCGGCCGTCCTGGAGCATCAGCACGCGGTCGGCGAGGAGGATGGTCGAGAGCTTGCTGGAGATCACCAACACGCTGGTGGCCCGGCCCTGGTCGCGGCGCAGTTGGCGAATGTTGTCCAGGACCTGGCGTTCGCTGATGGCATCGAGGGCGCTGGTGGCGTCGTCCAGGCACAGGATGTCGGGCTCGCCGAGCAGGGCGCGGGCCAGGCACAGACGCTGGCGCTGGCCGCCGGAGAGCGTCACGCCGCGATCACCCAGGGGCGTGGCCAGGCCATGGGGCAGGCGTTCGAGCACGTCTTCGGCGGCAGCCAGGCGCAAGCCCTGGCGCAACTGTTGTTCACTGGCCGTCGGCGCGCACAGGCGCAGGTTGGCGGCCAGGGTGTCGGAAAACAGAAAGCTCTCCTGGGGCACCACGTGCACCCGGCGCCGCAGTTGATTGAGGTCCAGTTGCCGAATGTCCTGCCAGCCGGCGGCGTCCGAGCCCAGCAGCAGACGTCCGCTCGTGACCTCACTGAGGCGCGGCAACAGGCTGGCCAGCAGGCTTTTGCCGGTGCCTGTCGCGCCCACCAAGGCGACGATTTCCCCTGGCTGCAGGGTCAGCGAGCAGTCGCGCAGAATGGCCTGGCCACCGCCGGGCGGGCTGACGCTGACGTGCTCCAGTTTCAGCCCCAGGGGCGTTTCGGGAAGGCTGGCCGTGCCGCTGCGGATCGCCGCTGGCTCATCCAGCAGCTGCCAGATGCGCTCGGCGCTGGAGCGGGCGTCGGCGAAGGTCTGCATCACTCGACCGATGCCTTCGATCCGAAACACCAGGGTGGTGGCGATCAGCAGCGAGGTCACCAGCTCGCCGATCCCCAGCTGCGCGTTGGCCACCAGGTGGGCGCCATACACCAGGATCCATACATGCCCCAGGGCGACCACGGCCTGGGGCAGGGGAATCCGCGAGCTGGAGTAGGCCAGGGCCAGGCGTGCGTGTTCGGCGAACAGCGCCACCTGTGTGGCGAAGCGCTGGGTGCGGCGGTGTTCGAGGCCGAACGACTTGATCACCCGCACACCACCGATGCCCTCGCTCAAGTCCTGGTTGACCCGGTCGTAGGCGGCGCCAACGGCCCGGTCGAGGCTGACCAGGCGCTCGGTCTGGCGCACAAAAATCCACAGTCCGAGGACCGTCAGCAACAGCGGCACCAGCCCCAGCAACGGGTTGTACCAGCTCAACAGGCCGACCGTGGCCAGCACCACCAGCGGGGTTTCCACCACCTGGCGCCAGAAGCTGATGAGCGCGTCGCGAACCTTGTCGGCATCGCGGGTGGTGCGGGTAATCATCTCGCCCATGCCGTGCTGCCAGTGGTAGCCCAAGTGCAGGTCCTGGACCTGCTGCAGGATGCGCTCGCGCAGGCGTGTCAGCAGCTCCTGGCTGAGCACCAGCGACAGCACGCTGGCGGCGTACTGCAAGACGCCACGACCCAGGGCCACGGCCAGCATCAACCACAGCCAATACCAGCCGAGGCTGGCGTCCAGGCTGCCATCGTCCTGGTGGACCACCGCGCGGCCGGCGCTGACGTCGTTCACCGCATGGCCGATCAGCCACTGCTGCCAGACCAGGCCGAGGTTGATTGCAACGTACAGCGCCGCCACCAGGGCGAAGCGCCAGGGCATTTCCCGGTAGATCGCCAGGCAGCGCAGAAGGGGGTGTTTTTCGATCATGGAGAGCTCATTAGCGTCACGGGGCTTGTGGGAGCAAGGCTTGCCCGCGATGGCGATCACCAGCACGCCATCGCGGGCAAGCCTTGCTCCTACGGGTATGGAGTGGGGGGATTTAGCGGCGGGTCGCGCCCTGTTGTTCCTTGGCATTGAGGATCGCGGTGTATTCGCCCGGGTCGACGCCGTTGAGGTAATAGTTGCCGACGTGGTGCAGGCGCCAGCGGATCGGGTCGTGGGTGGTGTGCACCCGGGCGTTGCGCCAGAAGCGGTCGAGGTTCCATTTGCTCAGGGACGAACTGGCGCCGAGCAGGGAGAAGATGTCGCTGGAGATCTGCAGCGATGCTCGGTCCGAATGGGCGCGGGCGGTGGCCACCGAGAGGATCAGTTCGTCCTGCAGCTCTTTATTGTCCGGGTCCAGTTCGTGTTGGTCGAACACCTGTGCGGCCTCGCGCAGCAGGGCTTCGGCGCCGCGCAGGGCCACCGCGTACTCGCCGATCTGCTTGATGATGTGCGGTTCCTCATTGGCGTGTTCGACGCCGCTTTCTACCCACGGCCGGGCATTGTGCTTGAGGTAGTCCACGGCGGCGGCCAGGGCGCCGGCGGCAATGCCGGTGTCGATGGCGGCGTGGAGGATCTGCGGGAAGGTCAGGCCGGTGCGCTTCATCGGTCCTTTGCGCTGGGACACGAAGCGTTCGTCGAGCTCGATGTTGTCGAAAATCACCGTGCCGCTGACTGAGTTTTTCTGGCCGAAGGCTTCCCAGTCATCCACCAGGGTCAAGCCCTCGGTGTTGCGATTGAGCAGCACCCCGGCACCGCCATCGTCGGAAGCTGCCGTCAGGGAGATCCACTCGGCGAGGTAGGAGCCGGTGGAGTAGAACTTGCTGCCATTGAGGATCAGCTTGCCGTCCGCACGGCGCTCGACCCGGGTCTTGAGGGCAAATTTGTTCTTGCCACCGACTTCCGCCAGGGCATTGCCAAAGCGCTTGCCGGCCAACACGTCGCTGACCAGGCGGTCGCGCACGGCGTCCGGGTAACCGGTGAAAATCCCCCGCAGCATCACGTTGTGAATCTGCAGTAACTGGCCGACCCCGCCATCGGCCACGGAAATCAGGCGCACGGTTTCGACGATGGTCTGCACCGATGCGCCCAGCCCGCCAAAGGCCTTGGGCACGCCGATGGCGGTGAGGCCGCTGTCCGACAGCAACTGCGCCTGGCGCCGGGGCAACTGACCGTTCTGGCTGGCATCGGCTGCGATCGCGGCGATTTCCCGGGCAATCTCCCGGGCCACGGCAATGGCCTCGGCCTCGCTGGTCAACTGGCGTACGGGGGCCAGCGTGTGGGGTAGGGGTTCGATCTTGCTCATAGCGATTCCTCGGCTAATGGATTGCCAGCTCCTGCAGGAGGGGGCGTGGTTGATAGGCGCTGGAACTGCCTTGAGCAAGTTGTGCGCCAAGGTCGGCAAACCCTTGCCCGGCGTGGCTTTGGTCGCGGGGGTGTTGCTGGGGCAGCAGTGCACGGAAGGCGACTGCGCAGCCAGCAGCAGTGCTCGCGCAATGCTGCTGACAGGCCAGCAATCAAACCCCGTGGTTAACCCGCTGCGCGGCGCCAGCCCAGGTAAACCGGGGCTTGGCGCTCTTGGCACGGACGCTGCACTGGCCTTGGCAACTGACTCGCAAAACCCGATGGAGCTGCCCATGACGCTTGCTGCCCAACACCCCAGCCCGCTTGCCGAGACCGAGCTGGCGCAGATCTGGTTCACCCGCTGCCCGGTGCCGACCGCCTCGGGCATCGCCTACAAACTCGGCTGGCTCAGCGCAGAGTTTGCCGCCGACGGCCTGCCGGTCTCGACCTTGCAGGAGGCCCGGCAACTGGGCCGGCATCACTACGATCACCAACTGCCGGGGCTGTTTCGCGAAGGCGGTAACGTTCCGGCACTGGCGGCGCGTGCCGCTGGGGCGCCGAGCCGGCTGATCGGCCTGACCTGGATCGAGGAGTGGCAGACCATTCTGGTTCGCCCGGACTCCGCTATCCGCAGTGCGCAAGACCTCAAGGGCAAGCGCCTGGCCTTGCCGGCCTGGGGCGACAGTCGTCCCGGCAGCATCGCCCGGGCCATGAGCCTGCACGGCTACAAAGGCGCGTTGAGCCTGGCTGGCCTGGGCTTTGACGACGTCGAGCTGGTGGAGGTGGCGCTGCAGGACCAGGAGCAGGCGGCCAACCCGCAGGAAGGTTTGCAACGCCTGTGGTCGGGCCTGGATTACCTGGTGCGCGGCGAGGTCGATGCGGTCTACGTCAAGGGCGCTTCCGCAGCCGACGCCGCGCGCCGGCTGGGGCTCGTAGTGGGGATTGACCTGGACCAGATCACTGATCCGCGCTACCGCATCAACAACGGCACGCCACGGCCGATCACCGTGCACCAGAGCCTGCTGGACAACCATTTCGAGCTGGTGGTGCGGTTCCTCGCGCAAACCCTGAGTGCGGCTGATTGGGCCGCTGACAACCGCGAAGCCCTGCACGCCATTCTCGAAGAGGAGACCCGTGCCGGCAGCGCTGGTGTGGCCGAAGCCTATCGTGGCGATTTCCATACCACCCTGGCCCCGGACCTGTCGGCACAACGCCTGGAGTTCCTGCAGATCCAGAAAAACTTCCTGTACCTGCACGGCTTCCTCGAAGGCGATTTCGACATCGCCGACTGGGTTGACCCGCGCCCCTTGCAAGCCGCCCATGAACTGTTGGCCAAGCGCCGCGCCTGAACCCGGAGAACTGCCATGACTGTGCTCATCCACGAACAACTGATCAGCGAACAACTGCAAGCTTTCATCGACAAGGTGCTGCTGGAGGCCGAACAAGCCTTCAGTGTGTTCCGTGAAACCAACACCATCACCGCCAACGGTACCGTCGGCTTCATCGAGCGGGTGCCGGGCGAGGAATTGCTGGTCTCGGTCAACTACGGCGGGCCGTGGAACTACCGCCAACCGCTACAGGCCACCGTCACCGACTTCGCCGGCAAGGTGATCTACGGCAAGGGCAAGGGTGGCCTGGGTCGCTACACCAAGTTGTTCCAGACCCACCCCGATGTCACCACCGTGTCCCACGTGCATTCGCCGTACCTCGGTGCCTGGGCCCAGACCCACCGCACGCTGCCGTTCCATTATGTGCCGGTGCAGCGCTATCAGCTGGCGCGCGAGCTGCCGGTGTACATCGACCGGCGTCAGCCGGAAGTGGATTTTATCCTCGACAAGATCGCCGAGAACCCCTTCAACCTGGCGATCCTCGAAGCCAACGGCGGTTCCACCGTGTGGGGCAAGCAGGGGCTGCGCGCCACCGCCGAGTTCATTCTGTTGCTGGAGGAGGGCGCACAACTGCAGTTGCTCGCCGACGCCCTGGGCGGATCGCGTGCCTACGGCCCGGGCGTACTGACCCAGCAATGGAAGATGAGCGGACTGTATGACCAGGCCACGGAACTGGGACTGGTGCCGGCGATTGATCGGCGTAGCTGAGCCGCTGATTACCCCTCACCCCTGTCTGCGCTGGCTCGCCCGCGATGCCGGGCTCACGGCCACCATCGCGGGCAAGCCTTGCTCCTACCTCATCGAAAGGAACACACCCATGGCAGTCAAGATTCTCTGGTACCTCACCACCCCCGACGGTCCGTATCCGTGGGAGCCCGAGGGCCGCTGGCAGACTGATTTCGAGCACCTCAAGCAATTGGCCGTGGCCAGCGATCGCCTGGGTTACTACGGCGCGTTGCTGGGGTCCAGTCCCAACGACAGCCTGGCGGTGTCCGCCGCCCTGATCGATGCGACCCAGCGCTTGCGCTTCCTCGTGGCACAGCACCCGGGCGAGCTGTCGCCGGCAGTGTTGGCCAAGTGGGCACTGACCTTCGACCAGTTCTCCAATGGTCGCTTGCTGTTCAACGTGGTCAACGGCAACGACGCTGGCCTGGCCACCCTCGGCGTGCATTACCCGCACGATCAGCGTTATGACTTCAGCCTGGAATACTGGCGTGCCTTCCAGGGTTTCTACGCCGGCGATACCAGCGGCTACGACGGCCAATACGTCAAGCTTGCGCCACGCGCGGCGGGCGCCGCCAACCACCCATTGGGCGGCTGGCATCCACCCCGGCAAAAGCCCGGTATTGCGTTGTGGGGCGCCGGGACATCCGGCCCCGGCGTGGCTCACTCGGTGCAGTTGCTCGACGTCTACCTGAGCTTTGCCAACACCCCGCCAAAACTCGGCGACAAGTTCCGCAAGGTGGCCGCCGAAGCGGCGAAGATCGGCCGCGAACTGACCTTCGGCACCCGCCTGCAGATCATCGTCCGCGAAACCGAGGAGGAGGCCTGGGCCCACGCCGAGAAGCTGCTGCAACGCACTTCGTTGCAGACCGCGCGCAACGCGGTCGAGCGCCAGTTGCCGGCCGGTGAAACCTTCGACAGCTTCCACAGCGACGACCCACAAACCCAACGCAACCTGGATACCCTGCGCGCCGGGCGCCTGCCCAAGGCTCGGGACCTGGAGATCTACCCCAACGTCTGGCTCGGCCCCAGCCTGTTCGGTTTCAACATCCTCGGCCCGGCCGCCGGCACCTACCTGGTGGGCAGCGCCGAGCAAGTGGCCGAACGGATTCGCGAGTACGAGGCCCAGGGCACCTCGGCCTTCATCCTCTCGGGTTTCCCGCTGATCGACGAAGCCCATCGAGTGGCTGACCTGCTGTTCCCGCTGCTGGACCTGGACCACGGCTTCGACGTGCCGCGCCTGGGCGTCAGCCGCCGCACAGCACCGCGCACCACCGAGCAGGCATAAGGAAGCGCGTCATGAATCAGGATTTTCCCCGCCGGGTGTTTCTCGGCAACAGTCTGGTGGTCGGCGGCGGTTTGCTGCTGGGCAGCAGTCTGCTCAGTGGCTGCGACAGCCCCGCGGATACGCCTAGCGTGCTTTCCAGCACCCCGGTGCGCGGCGGTCGGCTGCGGGTCGGCATCATCGATGGCGACCAGTCCGGCAACCTTGACGCGCACAAACCGGTGGGCGGCGGGATCATTCGTGGCTGGGCGCTGTACAGCAAGTTCTGGGAGTGGAACAGCGATGTCAGCACGCGCCTGGCCCTGGCCGAATTTGCCGAGCCGAATGCCGATGCCAGCGCCTGGACCATCCGCATCAAGCCGGGGCTGGAGTTCCACCACGGCAAGACCATCGGCGCCGACGACATGCTGTTCTCGCTGTTACGCCTGACCGATCCCAAACTGGCTTCGCCGTTTGCCGGCCTGGTCGGGGCCATCGACCGCAATGCCTTGCGCAAGCTGGACGAGCGGACCATCGAGATCCGCTTCAAGGAAGGCCAGAGCTTCTTCCCGCTGGACGAAACCCTGATCAGCTTTGGCGGCATCGTGCCCACCGACTACCACCCGATCAGCAATCCGGTGGGCGCGGGCCCTTACAAGCTCAAGAGCTTCATCCCCGGCCAGCGCTCGCTTTACAGCCGGTTCGAGCACTACTACAAGCCCAATCAACCGTATGCCG
This sequence comes from Pseudomonas sp. Irchel 3H3, assembly GCF_900187635.1. Taxonomy (NCBI): domain Bacteria; kingdom Pseudomonadati; phylum Pseudomonadota; class Gammaproteobacteria; order Pseudomonadales; family Pseudomonadaceae; genus Pseudomonas; species Pseudomonas sp. Irchel 3H3. The sequence goes on from NZ_FYEC01000013.1 coordinate 33,512, forward strand.
ACGAGCTGGAGATCATCGAGTTCAAGGACCAGGTGTCACGCTCGGCGGCGTTGCGTGCCGGGCAGATCGACCTCGCCAGCGGTGTGCAAGCCGAACATAGCGCGCTGCTCAAGGCCGACTCGCGGTTGCAGCTCTGCGTGTCGCCCAGCACCTCGTTTACCGGGTTCAACCTGAACCTGGCCAAGGCGCCGTTCCAGGACGTGCGCGTGCGCCAGGCCTTTCGCCTGCTGGCCGACCGTCAGGAACTGGTGAACCGTGGCCTCAACGGATTCGGGCGGATCGCCAATGACCTGTACTCACCCCACGACCCGACCTACAACCACGCCATCGTCCAGCGTCCCCATGACCTGGAGCAGGCGCGCTCGCTGCTGCGCCAGGCTGGGCAGGATGACCTGCGGGTCGAACTGACCACCACGCCGGGGCCGGGGGTCAATGCGGCATTGGTGTTTGCCCAGCAGGCAAAACAGGCCGGGGTGCAGATCAAGGTCACCCAGGTCGACGGCTCGGTGTTCAACGGGCCGCAGCGCGAGAATTGGCTGCTGTCGCCGGGTTCGACCCCGGCCCGCGGCTTTCTCGCCTCGGCCTTGCACAACGATGCACCGCAGGCGATCTATAACCGCAGCAATTTCCATGACCAGCGTTTCAGTGCGCTGTACCAACAAGCGCTGGCGCAACCGGATTTGGCCCAGCGCAAAGTGCTGGTGCACGAAGCCCAGGGTATCCAGCACGAGCGCGGTGGCTTGTTGATCTGGGGTTTCAACGACGTGCTCGATGCGGCATCGACCCGGGTTGGCGGGCTGCTGCCCGAGCAAACCACGTTCGCCTCCTGGCGCTTTGACGAGCTGTGGTTGAACCATGGATAAATCCTCCAAGCAACCGCGTACACCGGCGTGGCTGGCCTGGTTCATCGGCCGGCTCGGCTATGGCCTGCTGACGGCCTGGGTGATCAGCCTGGTGGTGTTCATCGCCACGCAGGCGCTGCCCTCGGACCCGGCCCGGGTGATTCTCGGCCCGGATGCGCCGCTGGAAAGCATCCTCACCCTGCAACGCCAACTGGGCCTGGATCGGCCGATCCTCGAGCAGTACCTGGGCTGGCTGGGGCACGCCGTGCGCGGTGAGCTGGGGGTGTCGCTGGACTCCAATGCGCCGGTGGCGAGCATCCTTTTCACGCGTTTTGGCTACACCCTGGCGTTGTTGGCCGGGGTGATTGCCCTGGTGGTGCCGACGGCGCTGCTGTTGGGGGTGAGCCTGGCGTTGCGCCGCGACAGTCGCCTGGACCGCATTAGCCTGTCGTGGCTGATCTTCCTCAAGGCGACGCCGGGGTTTCTGTTGGCCATCGGCCTGGTGCTGCTGTTTTCCATGCCGCACATGGACGTGCTGCCGGCGGTGTCGCTGATCGACCCGGACCGTTCGCTGTGGCGGCAGTTGCAGTACCTGGTGTTGCCGGTGTTGGCCCTGAGCCTGTCGGCGCTGCCGTACCTGACGCGGATGGTGCGGGCCTCGATGATCGAGGCACTGGAGTCCGACTACGTGATCGCGGCCCGACTGCGCGGGATCGCCGAGTGGCGCATCGTCTGGCGCCACACTTTGCCCAATGCCCTGGTGCCGGCCATCCAGGGCGTGGCGCTGACCCTGCGCACGCTGATCGGCGGGGCGTTGCTGGCCGAGGTGATTTTCAGCTACCCCGGCATCGGCACCTCGCTGAATTCGGCGATCCAGATGCGCGATCTGCCGATGATCCAGGCAATCGTGTTGTTGATCACCCTGGGCGTGGTGCTGATCAACCTGTGCGCCGACCTGCTGACCGTGCTGCTCACCCCCAAGCTGCGCACGGCCCGGCGCGTGACCCTGATCCAGCGCAACCGTCGGGGCATCCAGCCCTGGTGGCGGCGCTCCACTTCCAAGGCTCCATGAGAGGTGCTGCATGCGTGACTTATCCGCGACTCGCTGGCACTGGCTGGCACACACGCAAACCCGCAAAGGCGCGGTGATCACGCTGCTGGTGATTGCCCTCGCGCTGTGCGGCCCCTGGCTGGCGCCCCATGGGCCGACCGACATGCTCGGCACGGTCTATGGGGCGCCGACGGCCGGGGCGTGGCTGGGTTATGACTTCCTCGGGCACGATGTGCTGTCGCGCCTGCTCAATGGCGGTCGGTCGGTGCTGTGGATGTCCGTGGCCGCCGCTGCGATCGCCCTGCTGGTGGGCAGCACCCTGGGCTTGCTGGCGGGGTTTTCCCGGCGTCGGCTGGACCAGTTGATTACCTGGCTGGCGGATGTTTCGCTGGCGTTTCCGGACTTGATCCTGGTGCTGCTGATCGTCTCGATGCTCGGCCGCGCGCCGTGGCTGATCGTGCTTACCGTGGCGATTGCCTTCACCCCTGGGGTGATCCGTCTGGCCCGGGGCAGCGCGGTGGCGGTGGCCGGCCAGGAGTTTGTCGAGGCCGCGCAGATGATGGGCTATTCGCGTTGGCGGATCCTGTTCCGCGAGATCCTGCCGAACATCCTCACGCCGCTGCTGGTGCACTTCGGCAACATGCTGACCTGGGGCGTGGGCATGCTGTCGGGCCTGAGCTTCCTCGGTTACGGCGTGGCGCCGCCGACTGCCGACTGGGGCTTGATGATCAATGAAAATCAGGCCGGATTGCTGGTGCAGCCCTGGGCCGTACTGGCGCCGGCGGTGCTGATCGGGATCTTTGCCTATGGCACCAACATCCTGGCCGAGGGCATCGGCCGCAGCAGCTCACGGATTGGAGAAAAGCCATGAATGCGCTCGCAGGTTTTGCATCGCCAGACAAGCTCAGCACCCAGGTGCTGCAGGTGAGCGACTTGCGCGTCGAGCTGCACGGGCAGGTCGATGTGCTGTCCGGGGTGTCGTTCAGTGTCCAGGCTGGGGAAATTCTCGGCCTGGTGGGGGAGTCGGGTTCCGGCAAGACCACCCTGGCCACGGCATTGCTGGCCCACGCCCGACGCGGTGCGCGGATTGTTGGCGGTCGGGTCGAGGTGGCGGGGCAGGCCTTGCTGACCTTGCAGGGCGATGCCTTGCGCCGGGCCCGGGGCAGCCTGATCGGCTACGTGGCGCAGGACCCGGCCACGGCGTTGAATCCGGCGTTGCGCATCGGCAACCTGCTGCGCGAAACCCTCGGCGCCCACCAGGTGCAACTGGACCGCAGCGCGCAACGCCAGCGCATCAGCGAGACCTTGCGCGACGTCGGCCTGCCGGATGATCCGGACTTCCTGCGGCGCTTTCCCCACCAACTGTCTGGTGGCCAGCAGCAACGGGTGATGCTGGCGCTGGCGTTTGTCCTGCGCCCGAAGTTGATCGTACTGGATGAACCGACCACCGCCCTGGACGTCAGCACCCAGGCCCACATCCTCGCCACCTTGCGCCGGCTGTGCAAAAGCCTGGGGGTCGCGGCGGTGTATGTGTCCCACGACCTGGCGGTGATCAAGGACCTGGTGGACCGGGTGATGGTGATGTACGCCGGGCGCATCGTCGAGACCGCCAGCCGTGAGGCGCTGTTCAGCCGGCCAGCCCATCCCTATACCCGGGGTTTGCTGGCGGCGATTCCGGATGTGGCGCAGCGCCGCGAACTGGCGGCGATTGCCGGGCACGCCCCAGCGCCGGGGCAGCGGCCAGTCGGCTGTGGTTTCGCCGCACGCTGCCCGCGGCGCACTGCCGCCTGTGCGCTGGCCGAGCCAGCGTTGCTCGAGGTCGCGCCAGGACAGCAGGTGGCGTGCCTGGACCCGCATCGGCAGGCGTTGCAGTTGATTGCCAGTCAGGGCGCGCAGCGGGTCGGGGAGGTGGTTGAGCGACCGGCGTTGCTCGACATTCAGGGGCTGAACGTGGCCTACGACCGCCAGGTGTTGTTCGATGTCTCGTTGCGCGTGGCGCCCGGGGAATGCCTGGCGTTGGTCGGCGAGTCCGGTTCCGGCAAGACCAGCCTGGCCCGCGCGGTAGCGGGTTTGGGGGAGAACGCCCAAGGCCGGATGTATTACGCCGGGCAGGAGTTGAGCCTGGCGGCGCGGCAGCGTGAGGCCGGGTCCCGGCACCAGATCCAGTACATTTTCCAGAACCCGTACCGGGCGTTGAACCCCCGGCAGACGGTACTACAGACCCTCAGCGGGCCCTTGGCGCACTTCTTCGGAATCAAGGGTGACGAGGCCCGTCAGCGGGTAGCGGCGGTGCTTGAGCGGGTGTCGCTGCCGGCTTCGGTCGGCGCGCTCTACCCCCACAGCCTGTCGGGCGGCGAACGGCAACGGGTGGCTATCGCCCGGGCGCTGATCTGCCAACCGCGCCTGCTGATCTGCGACGAAATCACTTCGGCGCTGGATGTCTCGGTGCAGGCATCGATCCTCGCGTTGTTGCGTCAGTTGCAGGCGCAAGGGCTGACTCTGTTGTTCGTTACCCATGACCTGGGTGTGGTCCGCGCCATCGCCGACCGGGTGGTGGTGCTCCAGCACGGGCGAGTGGTGGAGCAGGGGTGGGTCGATGCGGTGCTGGACCAACCGCAGGCAGCGTACACCCGCACGCTGCTGGAAAACTCGCCGACGCTGGCGGGGGTGTTGTAGGCGTGGGCTTGGATACTGCCTGATCCACCGCCATCGCGAGCAAGCCGCAAGCGGGCGCCCGCTCCACAGGTTCTGTGGGTGTATGCGGGATCTGCAAACACTGCAAATTACTAGTGTGGGAGCGGGCTTGCCCGCGATGGTCGTCAACGATGACGCGTGCAGTCTGACACCCAGCAGCGCCCTCAGGCTTTTCGCGAGCAGGTTCTGTGGGTGCATGCGGGATCCGCAAGCACTGCAAATTACTGTGGGAGCGGGCTTGCCCGCGATGGTCGTCAACGATGACGCGTACAGTCTGATGCCCAGCGGCGCCCTCAGGCTTTTCGCGGGCAAGCCCGCTCCCACAGGTTCAGTGGGTGCATGCAGGATTTGCAAGCATCGCAAATAACGGTGGGAGCGGGCTTGCCCGCGATGGTCGTCAACGATGACGCGTACAGTCTGACACCCAGCAGCGCCCTCGGGCTTTTCGCGGGCAAGCCCGCTCCCACAGGTTCAGTGGGTGCATGCAGGATTTGCAAGCACCGCAAATAACGGTGGGAGCGGGCTTGCCCGCGATGGTCGTCAACGATGACGCGTACAGTCTGACACCCCGCAGCGCCCTCAGGCTTTTCGCGAGCAGGGCTCGCTCCCACAGGTTGAGTGGGTACATGCAAAATCTGCGAACAACTTGGTCCTTTGTCAGGGCAGCTTCTAGACCAGGTATCGATTGAACCAGGCCAGGGTTCTGCTCCAGGCCAGTTCAGCGGCTTGCTGGTCGTAGCGCGGGGTCGAGTCGTTGTGGAAGCCGTGGTTGGCGCCGGGGTAGATGTAGGCTTCATAGGTCTTGCCATTGGCCTTCAGGGCCTGCTCATAGGCTGGCCAGCCTTCGTTGATTGCCTTGTCCAGCTCGCCGTAGTGCAACAGCAGCGGCGCCTTGATCCGTGGTACATCCTTGGCGTCCGGCTGGCGGCCATAAAAGGGCACGGCCGCGGCCAGTTCCGGGTAGGCCACCGCGGCGGCATTGGACACCCCACCGCCATAACAGAAGCCGGTCATCCCGACTTTGCCGTTGCTGGCGTCGTGTTTCATCAGCCACTCGATAGCGGCGAAAAAATCGTTCATCAGCTTGGCCGGGTCGACCTTGGCCTGCAGCTCGCGACCCTTGTCATCGTTGCCCGGATAACCGCCCACCGAACTCAGGCCGTCGGGTGCCAGGGCGAGGAAGCCGGCCTTGCCCAGGCGCCGTGCGACATCCTCGATATAGGGGTTGAGCCCGCGATTCTCATGCACCACCACCACGCTTGGCAGCTTGCCGCTGGCCTTGGCCGGGCGCACCAGGTAGCCGCGAACTTCGCCATGGCCCTTGGGCGAGGGATAAGTGACGTACTCGGCGAGAATCTGCGGGTCGGTAAAGGCCACCTGCTCGGCCAGCGCATAGTTGGGGCTCAGGGCGGCGAGCAGAGCGCTGGCGTTCATGCCGGCGAAGGTGAATAACGCCGCGCGATCGAGGAACTGGCGGCGGTTGATTCGCCCATGGGCGTAGTAGTCGTAGAGTTCCAGCAGTTCAGGGGCAAAGTCTTTCGCAGTGAGACGGTTCATCTGTGCGCTCCCGTGAAAATCGTTGACGGACCCCAGCAGCAGGGGATCGAGGCGTCGCGGTGTCAGAGCAGCATAGCAGGCGTCGCCAGGGCGCAGGCTTCACGGACGCCGTTGCTGGGGTCGCCTTCGGCGAGCATTCGGCTGAGGATTTGCCGTTCTTCTGCCCTCGGTACGATACCGCTGGTATGGGCCTGCAACACCACAACACCGTCTTCGTTGGTCATGGTTACTACCGCCTTGGCCCGGGCGTTGTGGGTGATTTCAGTGATGACCCAGTGGCAGGTGATGCGGTCGCCGGCATACACCGGCTTCTTGAATTCGAATGTCATGCCAGCCGCCAACCAGCCAATCTGTCCACCGATTTCGGTGAGCAGGCTGGCGGTCAGCAGGCCGTGGGACACCGGCGCCCGAAAGCCCCGTGCCTCGGCGAAGCGGGCATCACAATGCACCGGGTTGTAGTCACGGGAAATCTTCGCGAAGTCCTGGATGTCGGCCTCGCTGAAGTGGCGGCTGAGGGTGAAGCTGTCGCCCACCTTCAGGCCCTGGGCGGCACGCTGTCTGAGGCTGGTCAATGAGTCGTCCTTTTATTGTAGTGATCGGCGGGGCCTATCAATAAGCGGCGGGTGGTCCTGCGTCAATGAGCAATTTCATCACCCGCACAGGTACAAGCCAGGTCGGCAGCTGCCTGCGTAGACTGCGCCAGCGCGCACCGGGTCTTTGCCTGAATGTCTGGCGCTTACTTGAAAATGCGAGCAATTGCCTGGCGCACGCAGGTCCCCCAGAAACACAGTCGTGCGACCACTCCGGGCATCAGGCAGTCGGCGCGTGACAGCAGGTCTTCAAGCGCAGCGTCGTCATGAAAGACTGCGCTCATCGCCTCGCCCAGGCGTTCAAGCGCCCAATGCGGGCCGTATGCGGCAAACATACGGTTGTCGGGGGTAAACGACAGCAGGCCCTGCACGCCTGGCAGGCGCTCATTTATCAGCATCTGGGCGATATCGCTCCAATCGTAGCCATTGCCGTTCCAGTCCCCGCATTGGGGGTTCTTGAATACGTGGGTCTTGGTTTCCCTCTGCGGATCAAATAGCAACAGTGATGCATCGGATTCGGCATGTTTGATCAGAATGAAGGGGGCGTAACGTACCGGATCGATTGGATTATTTATGCGCAAGAAGCTCACCAGTGGTTCAGGGGATGCGCGGTGCAAGGCGGCCGGCAACACGAATTCCGAACGACGCTAACGACTGGACAAGGCAGGGGGCCATCAGAACTTTCTCAAAGGTGTCGATGCTGTCTGGTTTTGTAAGTGCGGAATCGATTGATCAATATTGCGAATCGTCTCATTTTTACTGAGAACCCCCGGGTATAGGCTCAATGTTTTTAGACGAACCAAACCGCCTATGGACGATCTATGTCGGTGCAATGCAAGGGGGGAGTTAGATGAGCCATCACATAACGATGAGCCTTGGCCATGCGGCCGATTCATTTACCGTGCTATTGGTCGAAGACCATGATTTCCAACGCGAGTATGTTGCCCAGCAACTGCGTTCCGATCTGGGGGTGAACGTCGACAGTACGTCGGATGGGGCCTTGGCCCTGGAGATGCTGCAATCGAAAACCTATGACCTGGTCATTTGTGATCTGGCGATGCCTGCCATGGATGGCATTGTATTTATCAAGCGCCTGGGGGATCTGGTCTGCAAACCCAACCTGATCGTGCTGTCTTCCCAGCCTGTTTCTCTGATGCAACTGGTTGAGCGCCTGGCGTTGTCACTGGGCTTTGATAATTTCCGGACGTTGTCCAAGCCCTTTGTCCTGGCTGAGTTTGTTTCGGTGATCCAGGGCTTTGGCCTGGGGTGCGCCGGTGCACAGGTCGAGGCGTTATCCAGTGTGCAACTCAACGACAATTCGGCCTCGATCCTGGAGGGGTTGATCCGCAAGCAATTCATACCCTGGTACCAACCCCAATATGACACCCAGACCGGGCGGGTGGTGGGTCTGGAAGTACTTGCGCGCTGGGATCATCCGGTGCGGGGCATGCTTGCGCCCGCGGTGTTCATCGATACCATCGTTAAATCAAGCTGGGTCAATCACCTTAATTCGATGCTCCTGGAAAGTGCGCTGAAAGCGCTAAAAGTCTGGCGCAAAACTGATCCGGATCTGACCATCTCTTTTAATATCCCGGTTTCTCTGCTGGTAGAGGAATCGCTGCCCGAGCGCTTGCTGGAGTTGGTTAGAGGCTGCGGCGGCGACCCGGCGGCACTCATGCTGGAACTGACCGAGACCACGATTACCGATCGCTTCAGTGATTACCTTGCCGGTGCTGCCCGGCTGAAGCTCAAAGGCTTCAAATTATCCATTGACGACTATGGCACTGGGTACTCGTCGTTGCTGAACTTGATGTCAGTGCCCTTCGATGAAATAAAACTCGACCGTGTCTTTGTGCAAGGCGCCCATAAAAACCTGTCGGCCCAGGCGGCACTCGAAAGTAGTATTTCCCTGGCCCAGCGCCTGGGCATAAAAATCATCGCCGAAGGCGTGGAAGACCCACTGGACCTGGCCCTGTTGCAGCGTCTTGGCTGCCATACGGTGCAGGGTTTCCTGTTGGGCAAGCCGGTGGCCGAGGCGCAAGTTGAAGGGCTCTTGTGCAGGTCGAAAAGTTGACGAGTAACTAATGACATTGGTCGTCGGTGAGGGGCTGATTAAGAATCTTCCTATGTTTTAGCGGGCGGGTGATAGATACCATTTTTGAATGATCAAGAATCGTATTTTAAACCTGCTGCAAATAGACTCGATCCTCCACCCTGGGTTTGCGTTGCGGTTGATCAACTGTTTGGCCGGTGCCTTTGTCATGGGGGTTATGGGCTGCATCGCCATGTATGGCTATGCTTCGGTAACGGCTGAAATATCCGACTATCGGAAAGTTTTCAATAACGGCTATACCCAAGGTCGGGACTTTTTCGAGTCCTCCGAGCTGTTGTTGTCAGGCTTGATAAAGTCCATTGATATTTTTCCAGAGGCCAATAGCCAGAATAATACCCTGGATAAAAAAACCTTCTATCTTGGTACGGGAACCCTTGCTGGGAGAGGCGAGGGGGTGCTTTATCTTTCCGGACAACGCCAGGAGGAGCTTCGGCAGTCCGGTATTAACTTGATCTATGTCAATCGGCTTAGCGCCCAAGTTCGCTATATCTTTAAAGCGCAGGCAGACACGCCCGATCATTTGAGTTTGATTGCTGCGAAGCTGCACAGCTTCGAGCCAGAGAGTAATGTCGGCGCAATTAAAATATTCAGGTTGGGCAGTGGCAGCAATAGAAAGTCTTATATATTCGAGCCGATTTCGTCCCGGGCAATTCCGGGGGCGTGGCTTGGTGTGGAAGTGCCATACAGTCAGGTTCGTGACTCCATCAAGCAGCAATTGGACGCGGCTGCGCATCTGTCGATCAAGTTCCTGGTGCTCGACGAAAATGGCCTGCCGGTGGAGGAGAGCGGGTCAAAGCTCGAGGGCAAGGGGCAACTGGACGCGAACTTCCTCAATGTGCTTAAAAACGCTAGCGACGGCTTTTCCAATGTCGGCGCCCCGGTGTTTAAGATCTTCCTGAAAAAAGAGTTAGGTAGGGGGCAGCGCTGGATCGTCTACTACGCGGACTACCTGGATGTAGTTGCCCAAGTGAAGTACAGCTTTCTTTGGGGGGCATTATTATTAATTGCCGCCCTCGTTTCTGCTGTTCTGTTGCTCAAGTATGTGAAGAAGGCCGTGTTCCTGCCGGCGCAGGAGCAGGCGACCCAGTTGTTGGAGCGCGAGGCATTCAACCGGACGATGTTGGCTCTGGCCCCCGTCGGTATCTGCGTGCTGAACCGGGAGAGCGGTGAGCTTCTGCTGCAAAGCGAAAAGGCCAAAAGATTGCTGGAACTGCAAGTTGAGGTGGACGGCCAGCGACAAAGCCTGCAAGCGTACTTCTTGAGCGTCCCGGTCAATGACCCCCTGGAGCCTTTCAGGTCGGGAGTGACTGCGTTTTCAGTGACCGATCAAAGCCCTCGGCACATCCAGTTTTCCTTGGCTGCCTTGCACTATCACGAGCAACCGGTGCTGTTCTGTTCGTTCGTTGACGACAGTGCTCGACGCAATACCGAGTTGATGTTGGCGGCGGCCAAGCAAGCGTCTGATGTCGCCAATGCAGCCAAATCAACCTTCCTGGCGATGATGAGTCACGAGATTCGCACCCCGCTGTATGGCGTGCTTGGCACCCTGGAATTGCTCGGGCGCACCGAACTGCAATCGCAGCAACGCGATTACCTGGACGTTATCGGGTTTTCTTCCGGCAACCTGTTGCAGATCATCAACGACATCCTGGATTTCTCGAAGGTCGAAGCCAATCAGATGGTGCTGGAGTGCGCCCCCTTCAACGCGGTCGAGTTTGTCGAGGCGGTAGTTCGAGGTTTTGTCCCCTTGGCCTTGAAGAAACGCGTACAGCTGCAGTGCTACTTGCCACCCGACCTGCCACTGCTGGTGGGGGATCGCAATAGGTTGCAGCAGGTCCTCAGCAACCTGCTCAGCAATGCCGTGAAGTTCACGGACTGCGGGAAGATTGTCGTTCGCCTCTATGGGAATGAGAGCCGTCCCGGTCATTACGCGATCAAGCTGCAGGTCGCGGACTCGGGTATCGGAATCGCCAAGGCCCAACAAGACATGTTGTTCGAGCCTTTTATACAGGCAGACACCTCCATTTCCCGCCGGTTTGGCGGCACCGGCCTGGGCCTGTCGGTCTGCAGTAAGCTGGCGCAGTTGATGGGCGGGCAAATCGACCTGGTCAGTGAGTTGGGCCTGGGGAGCAGCTTCACCTTGTCCCTGGAGTTGCCCATTGCCCAGCCAGCGTTGTCGATCTGTCTCAACGGCCGGCCCAAGGTTCAGATCCTGGTGGATACCTGTGATCAGTACGATGCGTTGAACGCGTTGATCAGCCACGCGGGAGCGCAGGTTGAAGCCTGGTCACCGTCGTTGCACCCAGCGAAAGGCACACTCCTGGTAGTGGGGACCTGCGGTCTTGCCGACACTGAGGTTGATGGATTTGCCGGGGTTGTCTGGCTGGATCTTGAAGGGTTGCCGACACCCCAGTGGCGAGAAAATGGCTGGCACGTCAGCTATGTGAGCCAGCAAGGGCTTCTGCAGGCCCTGCACATGTTGTGTGGTGCCCCTGCGGTGGCTTTGAATCAGGTGCATGTGCCCATACCGGGGTTCAATAATTTGCGGGTTCTTGCCGTTGAAGATCACCCAGTCAATCAACTGCTGCTGGCCGAGCAACTAGAGCAGTTGGGTTGCATTGTGACCATGGCCAGTGATGGCGCTGAAGCTCTGCAACGTTGGCTTCGTGGTGAGACTTACGACGTGATGTTGACTGACGTGAACATGCCGCGGATGGATGGCTATGAGTTGGTCCGGCAGCTACGGCAACAGGGGATCACCGTGCCGATTATCGGGATAACCGCCAATGCGCTGGCTGAAGATGAGGAGCGATGCCGGCTCGCAGGCATGGACGCGCATCTGGGAAAACCTGTTTCGTTGCAGGGGTTGAGGCAGGTTCTTGAAGGGGTATTGCTGAACAAGGACCGCCTTGAAGGTCCGAAAGTTGCTATACATAGTCAACAGCCGGGGTGTTCTCAGGCGTACTAAGGATAGGTAGCCCAGTGGAAAAAAGGCAATTTCAGTTGTCGAAGCGATTGCTTGATTGTGCGACCGTCCTAGGCGTTTTGCTGTTATCTGTATTTTTCTGCTTTCATCTTTATAGTGTTTTTGTCACCGCCATCAGTCGTTATGACAGTTGGAGTCGTGAGCATACCCGGGCGCTGTTCTTGCGTACGGAGTTGGAGTCCTTGTTCGTCCGAGGCACCTCGAAAATAATCCATTCGGCAATCAGTGCCGGCACGGTGAACCACGGCGGTGTAGCCGCTGACATGATTCGCCTGCTCCCTCAGTCGGCGACCGAGATTGATGGTGTGGCCGGGTTCGGGCATGGCCTGTTTCTTCGGGGTAGACCGGCCGCTACGGAGGAGGGTGAAGCAAACTTCATTACCCAGGCCAAATACGTGTCCTATATCGAGGGTACGGCCTGGCATGACGCTTACAAGCGTCGGCATCGTTTTCTGGTGGCTGCAGATGAAGATCTGCTGTTTAGCGTGCCGAGTGCAATGAGAGACTGGAAGGATGAAGTCAGTCGAGATCCTGACGCCCTGGCTAACTATATTTCCAGGGTTCGAGCCCCGATTTTGAGCAGCTACAACCGTGCAACCGACAAAGCGCGGGAGGCGGTATGGACAGCGCCGTACTCGAGCGCCTTGTCTGAAACATCGGTGATTGGCTGCTACACACCGATCTATAGCCAGGACGGCAAGCTGCAGTCTTTTCTGGTGGGCGAGGTACCCGTCGCGGAACTGGTTGATCGGCAATGGTTGCAGAAATACAGCATGAGCCTGGCCCTATTTAATCCCGACAGACAGTTAGTGGTGGCTGACCCTGAGTTGGGGAACCTGGACAGGATAAAGGCCAAGGCCCTGTCGATGAGCGGTATCGCCAATCTTGACTACGTGATTGACGGCAAGTGGCTGCAGATTTACGTCGTGGCCCCCATGTCGAGTTGGCGGGTGGTCTACAGCATCCCCTTGAGTGTGGTTTTTTTTGACAACATCGCTGCGGTTGTCATGTCTGTTCTAGGGCTTGTCATCGGCTTGTTTTTTATCTTTCTGGGCGCGTTGGGCTTTAAGAAGTATTTGCTGTTCCCCGCGCAGAAAAATGTGATGAAGATGTCCGAAAGCCGTGAGTTGATTCAGGTGTTGATGGATTTTTCACCCGTTGGCTTGTGTTTGATCCGGCGCGCGGACGGGCAGGTGTTAATCCAGAATGAACAGTCCCGTGCATTGTTGACCCTGGCGATTAATAGCGTCGAGCCAGAGCGCAAACTGCAAGACTACTTTTTGCAGGTGTCGAGTGTGGAAAGCTCCGGCACCTGCAAAGTCGAAGTGGATGCGCATGAGCAGGCTAGTGGCAAGTTAGTGCATGTTCTTGCGGCGCTGGTGGAGGTCAATTATCACGACCAACCGGCAGTGTTCTGCTCTTTTGTCGACGACAGTGAGCGTAAGAACGCCGAGCTGATGCTGTCAGGGGCCAAAGCCGCTGCCGACGAGGCAAACCAGGCCAAATCGATTTTCCTGGCAATGATGAGTCATGAGATTCGTACGCCCTTGTATGGGGTGTTGGGGTCGCTGGAGTTGCTGGGCAAGACCGCGCTTGCGCCTCAACAGCGCGATCATCTGAAAAATATTGAGCTGTCCTCCAGTAACCTGTTGCAGATCATCAATGACATCCTCGATTACTCGAAGATCGAAGCCAACCAACTGGCGCTGGTCCCGGCTGCGTTTAATCTGGTGGAGTTGATCGAAGGGATTGTCAGGAGCTTCAGCAGCCTGGCGGAGAAAAAGCACGTACAGCTCTACTGCTGCTTGCCACCCGATGTGCCCTTGGTAATAGGTGATAGCAATCGCTTGCAACAGGTGCTGAGCAATCTGCTGAGCAACGCGGTGAAGTTCACCGACAGTGGAAAAATTGTCGTGCGGTTGACCCCGGCTCCTGCACAAGAGGGGCAATTGGCAATGCGGTTGCAGGTGACCGACTCAGGCATTGGCATTGCCAGGGACTCCCAGGAGCACCTGTTCGAACCCTTTATCCAGGCTGAAAACACCACGGCGCGACGGTTCGGTGGAACCGGGCTGGGGCTGTCGATCTGCCGGCAACTGGTCCGGTTGATGGGGGGCGAAATCGAGCTGGTCAGCGAGGTCGGCCTGGGCAGTAGTTTTTCCGTGTTGCTGACAGTGCCTATCGCCGGTCCCGCACCCTCGATACGCTTGAGTGAAGTAGCGAGCTATCACGTCCTGGCTGAGGCGAATGATCAGCGCGAAAGCATTCTCGCGTTGATTGAGCATGCCGGAGGGCATGTGCAGTTGATCGCGGCAAACCCGACACCGATCCGAGACGATGAATACCTGGTGGTGGGCTGGCCTCAATCCTGCGAGGTCAAGCCGCACGAACGTTACGCAGGTGTTATCTGGCTTGATCGCGATGGCTTGCCAACCCCGCAATGGCAGGACGACGGTTGGCATGTCAGCAGCATCTGCCAGCAAGGGTTGTTAAAGGCATTGCTGCTTGCCAGCGGTGAATCCCCCAGCGAGAGTGCGGCCAGCGTCCAGCCCATCGATCATCTGCTTGGTGGGCAAAAACAGTTGCATGTCTTTGCGGTAGAAGACCACCCAATCAATCAAATAGTACTGACCGAGCAACTGGAGCAGCTAGGCTGTCGGGTCACCCTGGCATCCGACGGCAGGGAGGCGCTGCAACTCTGGCAGCGCGGACTGACCTTCGACGTGCTGCTGACCGACGTCAACATGCCTAACCTGGACGGTTATCAGTTGGTCCGGCAATTGCGCGAAGCAGGGCTCACTACCCCTATCGTGGGGGTGACCGCCAATGCTCATGCGCAAGAGGGTGAGCGTTGTCGAGACGCCGGTATGGATGCCCATCTTGCCAAACCGGTTTCCCTGGCCAGCTTGCGGGCTGCACTGGTTGCCGTGGGAGTGCTGGTCGAAGCGGCCGCGGACACTCCACCTGAATCGAATATCGTATTGACGTTGAATGGAATTAAGCCCGCTATGCGCGACCTGTTTATTTCAACCACGCAGAAAGATTGGTCAGCCATGTTGGCAGCGCTGGCAGAAGGAGACACCACCGTTGTCACTCAACATGCCCATCGCTTGAAGGGGGCGTTGGTGACTATTGGCGAGTTGGACGCCGCGCACCTGTGCTCGGAAATTGAGAACCAGGCCCAACTGGGTCGACTCAATCGCCTGGATGAACATGTGCAGCAGCTGGCGCAGTATTTGAGTCCAATTCTTGAGGCATCTTCATGAACCTGAAAGTGATTCTGGCTGACGACCATCCGATTGTCTTGCTGGGTGTACGGATGTCCCTTGAGCACGAACCGGGCATCGAGGTGTGTGGCGAGGCTGGCGACTCGACCGAATTGGTCGAGCTGATGGATAAAGTGCAGCCGGACATTCTGATCAGCGACTTTTACATGCCCGGCGGGGCCCATGGTGATGGACTGACGTTGGTCTCCTTCGTCAAGCGGCGTTATCCAGACGTCAAGTTGATCATCCTTACCATGATGACCAACCCCTCGATCCTGGAGAATATTCTCGCGGCAGGCACCGACGGCATTCTATTGAAGAGTGGGCGCCAGGACGATGTGGTGGATGCCATACGACGCGTCGCGTCCGGGGAGCGGTACATTGGCACGGAAGTCAAAAAGTTGCTCCACGAGTTCCGCCTGGATCATATGAATTCCAGGGGGGAATATGATCAAAAGGCGTTGTCGAAAAAAGAATCCGAAGTGCTCAGGCTATTTGTCGCCGGGCATACCGTTTCGGAGATCGCAGTGATATTGAGTCGCAGCGTCAAGACGATCAGTCATCAGAAAATATCGGCGCAACAGAAGTTGGGAATCAGCAACGATAAAGAGTTGTATGAGTATGCAATGAGAAATGGCCTGCTGTGACCGTCAAAGGTCACATCGGGAGCATTCCATGATGCTCGATTGAAGACTCTGTCCTTCCACTATTTACGCAGGCCGGGCATCCTCTGATGTCCGGCGCTGAGGCGCAGGTTGTGGGTTCAGAACGTCGGCGTGTATTTGACGCTGAACATCAGGTTGCGCGGGTCGCCGAAGTTGTTGTTGCCATCGAGCTGGTTGTAGCCCGCCGCGTAGTAGTGTTTGTCGAACAGGTTGTTGGCATTGAGCGCCAGTCCGATTTCCGGGCTCAGTTGATAGCCCAGGCGCGCGTTCCAGAGGGTGTAGCCCGGGACGTCATAGGTGCGCTCGTAACCCAGGGTGTGGCTTTGGCTGGTGAAGCCCAGGCCGGTGCTGAGCTGGCGCCAGTCGCCGCTGAACTGGTAGTCGCTCCACACCCGCAACATATGCTTGGGCGTCCACTGGCTGAAGACTCGTCCTTCGTTGACCGGGTCGTCGAGGTACTTGGTGGTGTTGTAGGTGTAGCCGGCAAACAGTTGCAGGCCGTCCAGCACTTCGCCGCTGATCTCGGCGTCCAACCCCTGGCTGCGGACCTTGCCCGAGGCCGTCGAACAGTACCAGCCATCGCAGGCATAGCCCGCCGCGACGTCATTTACCGCGCGATTTTCCTGGTCATAGCGGAACAGCGCCAGCGAGGTGTTGACCCGTCCGTCCAGCAACTCCCCCTTGAGGCCGATTTCGTAGTTGCTGCCGATCACCGGCTTGAGCACCGAGCCGCTGGCGTCGCGCTCGCTTTGCGGCTGGAACACGTCGGTGTAGCTGGTATAGACCGACCATTGCGGGTTGAGCGCGTAGATGGCGCCGAGGAAGGGCGTGACTTCGCCGGTTTCACTCATGCTACTGGGCTCATTGACCGTAATGACGTGGCTGATGGCCGCCTCGTTGGAGGCACTGTAGCGGTAGTCATACCAACTGACCCGGCTGCCAAGGATCAGGGTCAGGGGCTCGATCGGCTTGACCCGCCAAGTGCCGTACAGGCCTTTTTGTCGAATGTCGTAGCTGCTGCTGGTGCCACGCCCTCCCGGGGTGTTGAGCAGGCTTTCGTAGCTGATGGCGGGGCGCTGGTGGTTGATCGCAAAAATACTGTCGCTGCTGTCGTTGAAGGTCCGGGCGATGCGGTCATCGGAGGTGAACTTGGAGTAGTTGCCGCCGACGATGATTTCCTGGGCCATCGACAAGGCTTCGAAGCGGCCGACCAGGTTGGCGTCCAGGCCGACCTTGGTGGAGTCGAAGTCGGTGACCCAGTCGGCATATTGCACACCGCTGCCATCAAGGTTGAGGCCATCCCCGCTGCTTTGCACTCGCTGTTGGGTCGAGTCGTTGTTTTCGCTCATGCGTACCGCGCCGACCTTGGCGCTCCAGTCGTCGTTGAATCGGTGCTCAAGGTCGGCGTAGACCGTGGTGACATCGATGTGCGAGCGGTTCCACCCGGAGCCGGTGTAGGTCGAGCGCGGAACGTCCACCGGATCGCCGTTGGCGTAGCGCGGCAGGCCCCGCAGCATGGGCCGGGCGGAGGCGTCGGAATTGCTCACGGCCAGGCCCAGGGTGGTGTCGTCCTGCAGGTCGAAGTCCAGTGCCGCGTACAACGAATGGGTCTTGCTCCATTCATAGTCGATGAACGACTGGCTCTGGTCCTCGTCCGCCACCACCCGGCCGCGCACGGTGGCGCTGCTGTTCAGCGGACCACCGGCGTCCAGTTGCAGCCCGTAGTGATCCCAGGTCCCGGCCTTGGCCGTGAGGGCCACGGTCGGCGCGTTCTGGCCGCGCTTGCGTACCAGATTGATCGCACCGCCGGGGCTGCCCGCGCCCTGGAGCAGGCCGGACGCACCGCGCAGCACTTCCATGCGGTCGAAGAAGATCAGGTCCTGGGTCGCCCAGTTGCCGAGCGCGTAGGTATTGCGCGGGATTGGCACACCGTCGTATTGCCAGTCATCGATCTGGAACCCGCGGGAGGTCAGGATCATACCTTTGCCGACGCCCTGGACGCCCACCAGGCCGGTGGTCTGGTTGGCCGCATCCTTGAGGTCGGTGAGGCCCTGGTCATCCATTTGCTTGCGGGTCAGCACGCTGACCGACTGGGGGATTTCCTTGAGGCTGTGGCTGCCCTTGCCGATGGTTACCGCGCGGGCGGCGTAGGAGCCCGAGTCCTCGGTGGTGGCGTCGGTGCTTTGTTCAACAATGCTGGTGAGCCCAAGTTGCAGGGCGTCCTGGTTGTCCGTGGTCGGCTCGACGCTGTAGTTGCCTTGCCCGGTCACGCGCAGTTGCAGGCCGCTGCCGGCCAGGGCCATGTGCAGGGCCTGTTCGGTGGGCATCTGGCCGATCACGGCGGGTGCCAGCTTGTCCCGCACCAGGGCAGGGTCCAGGGAAATGATCTGCCCGCTCTGGCTGGCAATGGCATTCAGCGTGCGGGCCAGCGGACCGGCCGGGAGGTTGAAGGACAGGCTCTGCGCCTGCACCAGGACAGGGCTGGCCAGGGTTGCCAGGGCAACGGCGAAGGAAAGGGCATTGGGCCACGGGTTAAACACAGCGTTCTCCTGATCGTGTGGAAGTGTCAGGAGATAGGTGGGATGAGAAATGAAAACCAGACACAAATAAGATCGATTTTCAAAAAATAATCCTGGCGGCTGTCATTTCGCTTGAATCAGGGTCAGCCAGGGGCTGTAGCGCTGGACCCGGATCGGTAGGGTTTCCGTCAGGGCGGCCAGGGTTTTGTCCGGGTCGTTGAGGGGGAATACCCCTTGCACCCGCAGATCGCGAATCGCGGGGGCCACCCGGACAAAACCACGGCTGTAGGGGCGCAGGGCATCCACCACCTGTTCCAGAGGTTCGTCGAGCACGTTCAGGCGCCCGTCCAACCAGTCGGCGCGATGCCGTTGATCACCGGCGAGACGGACTATCCGTTGCCGGTAGAGCAGAGCCGACTGGCCTTCCTGCAGGACCGCCTGGCTGCCGTCGAACAGGCTCGCCTGGACTGCATGCTCAAGCACCAGCACCCGGCTGGCATCACGCTCCTGGGCCACCAGGAAACGCGTGCCCAGCGCGCACACTTCGCCTTGGGCGGTGCGTACGCGCAACGGACGCCGGGGATCGGCGGCCACCTGGATCAGTAGTTCGCCGTGGCGCAGGATCACCAGTCGTTGCTGCCCATCGAACTGCAGGTCGACCGCGCTCTCGGCGTTCAGGCTCAGGCGGCTGCCATCGGCCAGGTTGAAGTCCCGGCGCTGCCCACGCCCGGTGTGCAGGTCGGCGAACAGGTTGTCGCCCAGTGGACTGCGCGCCCCCAGCCACAGACCGCCACCGAGCAGGCCGAGGCCAGCGATCAGCCGCAGTGCATCGCGGCGCGAGCCCTGGGGTTGCAGGAGCAACTGTCGAGCTTGCGCGGCCTGGCCGGGAACCCGTCGATCAAGGGCGCGCAGGGTATTGAACGAGCCGCCGAGGCGTTCCTGCAAAGTGGCCCAGGCCTGTGCGTGGGCAGGGTCCATGGCCAGCCAGGCATTGAAGCGTTCTTGCAGTCCGGCGTCGGGCTGGCCGGCGCGCAACTTGACCATCCAGTCGATGGCCTGCTCGCTGAGAGGGTCCAGGCGCGGCGCACTCATGAGCTCATCTCGCTCAGGCAGCACTGGCGCAGGGCCTGTTTCATGTAGCGGCTGACGGTGCGCTCGGACAAGTCCAGACGACGGGCAATCTCGACGTACGTCAGGCCGTCCAGTTGGCTGTAGAGGAAGGTGGCCTTGACGACCAGGGGCAAGCCGTCGAGGGCCCGGTCAATCGCCACCAGGGCTTCAATCAGCTGCAATTGTTCCTCGGGGGAGGGCGCGAGCAATTCGGGAAGTGCCGACAAGCGTTCCAGGTACGCCAGCTCCAGCTTGCGCCGACGATGGCGGTCAAAGATCAGGCGGCGGGCGATGGTCGCCAGGAAGGCGCGCGGTTGTTCGATGCTGTCGGGATCGACCCGGGCCACCAGCATCTGGCAGAAGGTATCGGCGGCAGTGTCCTCGGCGTCCGCGTGATTGCGCAGGCGACGCTGGATATGCTGCAACAGCCAGCGGTGATGGTCGCTGAAGAAGAAGCCCAGCTTGCGGGTCGAAGGGGGTTGCACCGGTCGGCTTTCCAGATGTTAGTGTGAATCGTTCTCAATACTACCTTCGAGAGGATCAACACTGCAATCGCCAACCGGTGCGCCGCACCCTGGATTACATCTTGTGGTCGGCCATGTTCAGCGCCCGCACCGGGGCCTGGACTTCAATCGACTCTTTTTCACCCTTGGCGTTTTCGACGATCAAGGTCAGCGGCACGCTGTCGCCTTCCTTCACCTGGGCCACCAGGTCGATCAGCATCACGTGGTAGCCGTGGGGGTCGAACGACACCGCCTTGCCGGCAGGCAGGGCGACGGACTCCACCGGTTGCATGCTCATCACGTCGTTCTTCATGGTCGACTGATGCACCTGGACGATTTTCGCCGCTGGCGATTGCACGCCCAGCAGCTTGCTGTCGGTGCTGGCGGTCAGGGTCATGAACGCCCCGGTGGCTTGCTGCCCGGCGACGGTGGCGCGAACCCAGGCGTCATCGACCTGGGTCTGGGCCGAGGCCTGCAAGGCCAGGCCCAGCAGGGAAACACCCAGGAGCAACTGTTTGATACGGCTTTTGCTGAACGATGCGGTCATTAGCAGACCTCCATGACGGTGAGCAGGTCTTCCGTACACTCTTGTGCCGAAAGTGACTGGGACAATCCAAGGCGCAGGGTGCCCCTGGAGTCATAAACATAACTGGTCGCGGTGTGGGACAGGGTGTAGGTCGAGCCGCTGGGGACCCTCTCGAAGAACACGTCGAACTCCTTGGCCGTGGCCGCGGTTTCTTCGAGGCTGCCGTACAACGCGACAAACGATGGGTCGAAAGCCTTGACGTAGGCGTCGAGTACTTGCGGGGTGTCCCGTTCCGGGTCCAGGGTGATGAAGATCACCTGCAGGCGGTCGCCATCCTTGCCCATCAGCTTCTTGATTTTCGCCGCACGCGCAAGCGTGGTGGGGCAGATCGCCGGGCATTGGGTAAACCCGAAGAACACCATCGGCATCATCCCGCGAAAGCTCGACAGGGTTTGCACGTCGCCATTGGTGTCTTTCAACTTGAAGGTGCGCCCGAGGATCTTGTCACTCAGGTCCTTGCCGTATTTGTATGACAGCTCGCCGCGAGTGTCGCAGCCGGTCAGCAGCCCCAGGCCCAACAGCCCCATACCTGCAATCACCTTGCGGCGATTCATCAAAACACTCATGCGTCAACGCCCTTTGGCCACCTGGCAGTCGAGTTGACCTGGCAGGGGGGTCACCGTGAAAGGGCAGCATCCTATCAAAATCGCGGCGATGGGTGCCGGCTTCGGGACAATTGGTCGCAGCAAGGTAGTCGTGCGCTCAGGGAAAGAACTCTCCGGGTGTGGCGCCGAATTGCTGGCGGAAGGCGGCGATGAAGGCCGAGGTCGAGTCGTAGCCGCAGGCCAGCGCCACGTCGGTGACACGCTCGCCCTGCTCCAGCGGGGTCAGCGCACCGAGCAGACGCAAGCGCTGGCGCCAGGCGCGGAAGGTCAGGCCGGTATCGCGCAGGAACAGGCGGCTGAGGGTCTTTTCGGTGACCGCGAATTTTTCGCTCCAGTGGCCCAGGGTGGTGGCCTGCTCCGGGTGCAGTTGCAGGCTCTGGTAGATTTTCTGCAGGCGGCTGTCCTGTGGCAGGGGCAGCATCAAGTCGATCTGCGGCGCCTCGGCCAATTGGTCGAGCAGGACCTGCACCAGTCGTCCCTGGGCGCCGTCCTCCTGGTATTCCACCGGCATCTGGCTGAAGCGGCGGATCAGTTCGCGCAACAGGTCGCTGACCCCGAGCACGTGGCATCGCGGCTGCGCCCAGGCGGTGACGCTGCAATCGAGGTACAGGCTGCGCATTTCCGTGCGCGGCGAGCTGAACACCCGGTGTGGCACGCCGGCGGGGATCCACACGGCCCGTTGCGGCGGCGCGACGAAGCGCCCGGCGCTGGTCTGCACTTCGAGCACCCCTTGAATGGCGTAGGACAATTGCACCCAGGGATGGCTGTGGCGGCGGGTCAGGGCGCGATTGGGCAGTGACTCGGTGCGCCCGTAGACCGGTCGTGGCAGGCTGGGCAGCCCGGGCACACTGCGCCGGTAGCTCTGGTCATGTCCTTTAGGCGGCATCGGCTGGCTCTTTGGCGTTAGTCGGTAATCGGCAGTCACGTTAGAGTCGCCGCTACGTACTTGGCAACCCCCGGATGATACCGATGACCCGTCCTCGTTTCCTGCCCGACAACTTCACCCTGACCCTGATCGGCGTGGTGCTCCTGGCCAGCCTGCTGCCCGTAAGCGGCCAGGCCGCCGTCGGCTTTGGCTGGTTGACCAACGGCGCGATTGCCCTGCTGTTTTTCCTGCATGGGGCCAAACTGTCCCGTGAGTCGATCATCGCCGGTGCCGGCCACTGGCGCCTGCACCTGCTGGTGTTCGGCCTGACCTTTGTGCTGTTCCCGCTGGTGGGCCTGGCGCTCAAGCCGCTGCTCTCACCCATGGTCGGTAGTGAGTTGTACATGGGCATGCTCTACCTCTGTGCGTTGCCGGCCACGGTGCAGTCGGCGATTGCCTTTACCTCCCTGGCGCGCGGCAACATTCCGGCGGCCATCTGCAGTGCGGCGGCGTCCAGCCTGTTCGGGATCTTCCTCACGCCCTTGCTGGTGGCCTTGCTCCTGAATGTGCACGGCGACGGCGGCTCGACCCTCGATGCCATCCTCAAGATCAGCCTGCAGTTGCTGCTGCCGTTTGTGGCCGGGCAGATCGCACGCCGCTGGGTCGGCGCCTGGGTAGGGCGCAACAAGCATTGGCTGAAATTCGTCGATCAGGGCTCGATTCTGCTGGTGGTCTACGGCGCCTTCAGCGAGGCGGTGAACGAAGGGCTGTGGCAGCAGATTCCGCTGTGGGAACTGGCGGGCCTGGTGCTGGCCTGCTGCATCGTCCTGGCGCTGGTGTTGATCGCGGCGACGCTGCTGGGCAAGGCCTTTGGTTTCAACCAGGAAGACCGCATCACTATTTTGTTCTGCGGTTCGAAGAAAAGCCTGGCCACCGGCGTGCCGATGGCCCAGGTGCTGTTCGCCGGCAGCACTATCGGCCTGTTGATCCTGCCGCTGATGCTGTTCCACCAGATTCAACTGATGGTCTGTGCGGTGCTGGCCCAGCGCTACGCCAAACGCCCGGAGACGGTGGCCGAACTGATGGGCCAGGTCGATCCCTGAATCAAGGGCCGATTGCTCAGGCGCGGCGCAAGTGGGCGGTGGCCGCGGGCGGCTGCAGCAAGGCGAACAGGTTTTTCGGGTCCTGTAGTGTCGGCACCAGTTCAATCTCGCTGCCGATGTCCAGGGCCTTGGCCACGTCCAGCACATAGCGCAGGGCCGAGTAGTCCTCGAGGGCGAAGCCCACGGAGTCGAACAGGGTGACTTCGTCTGCGCTTCGTCGAGCCTGTTCCTGGCCGTTGACCACTTTCCAGAATTCGATCACCGGCGAATCCGCGGGCATCTGCTGGATCTCGCCCTCGATGCGGCTTTGCGGTTCGTACTCGACGATCACCCGGGCCCGCTCGACGATGTCGCGGTGCAACTCGGTCTTGCCAGGGCAGTCACCACCCACGGCATTGAGGTGCATGCCGGGTTCGATCATTTGTGGGGTGAGGATGGTCGCATAGGCCTTGTCGGCGGTCACGGTGGTGACGATATCGGCTCCGCGCACGGCATCGGCGACGCTGGCGGCAATCGTGATCTTCAGGGCCGGGTAGGCACTCAGGTTGGCCTGCAGTTTGGCGCTGGCGGCCGGGTCGATGTCGTACAGGCTAAGTTCTTCGATGCCCAGCAGGGTGTGGAATGCCAGGGCCTGGAATTCACTTTGCGAGCCGTTGCCGATCAGCGCCATGCGCCGGCTGTCTGGCCGGGCCAGGTAGCGAGCGGCCAGGGCGGAGGTGGCGGCGGTGCGAATGGCGGTGGTCAGGGTCATCTCGCTGAGCAGGACCGGCTTGCCTGTATCGACATCCCCCAACGCGCCAAAGGCCATGACCGTCAGCATGCCGTTATGGGTGTTTTTCGGGTGACCGTTGACGTACTTGAAGGCGTACAGCGCGGCATCCGACACCGGCATCAACTCAATCACGCCCTCCGGCGAGTGGTTGGCCAGGCGGGCACATTTCTCGAAGTCTTCCCAGCGCAGGTAGTCCTGGCGAATGTACTCGGCCATTTCAGTCAGGCAGCAGGTCAGGCCTTTGGCCTGGACGAGGCGGCTCAGGTCATTGACGTCAACGTAACGGGTCATGGGCGTACCTTTTTATTAGCGTTTGAGGGGGAGATGCAGGGGTTGGCCATAGCGCCATTGTCGGGGTAAGCGCCGGTCTATCTCGGCCAATCCGTGGCCATGGCGCAGCGGTTGCGGTCGAATACCCCGGGCCCACAGCCGAATCGGCTGTGGGCATCGGGAAAGCGCCCGGACTGTCGTGAAAACGACCTGTTGGCATCGAACGCGAACCGCGCTGAGTTTTCTGTTGAACGACTGTTCAGCTTGAACTATGTTGAGCGCACCCTCTGTTCCCGGCTGGTTGCGGGCTTGGCTTTCTTCACTTCGAATGAGGCACTGGCATGCGGTTTTCACCCTTGGTAGAGCGAATCCCAGGCCCGGATGCTGACGTCGGGGAGATTCCTCAGGCCGCCCGGACAATGATCGAAGTCGATCGCCTGCATAAACGCTTCGGCAACATCGAGGTGCTCAAGGGCGTCTCGCTGACGGCCCGCGAAGGCGAAGTGGTCTCGCTGATCGGCGCCAGTGGCTCAGGCAAAAGCACCTTGCTGCGCTGCATCAATATGCTCGAAGTGCCGGACCAGGGGCGCGTCCTGGTGGACGGTGAAAGCATCCGCCTCAACCATTCCCGTCCCGGTGCACCGCTGGTGTCCGACGCCAGGCAACTGGTGCGGATTCGCTCGAGCCTGGGCATGGTGTTCCAGAACTTCAATCTCTGGCCCCATCGCACGGTGCTGGAGAACCTGATCGAGGCGCCGACCCAGGTCCTGCGCGAGAGCCGGGCCGAGGCCACCGAACGCGCTGAAGCCCTGCTCGAACGGGTGGGGCTGGCGGCCAAGCGCAACGAGTACCCGGCGTTTCTTTCCGGCGGCCAACAGCAGCGGGTGGCCATCGCCCGGGCCCTGGCCATGCGGCCCAAAGTCATGCTGTTCGATGAACCGACCTCGGCACTCGACCCGGAACTGGTGGGCGAAGTGTTGCGGGTGATCCGCTCGCTCGCCGAAGAAGGCCGGACCATGATCCTGGTGACCCATGAGATGGCCTTCGCCCGCGATGTCTCATCCAATGTCGCCTTCCTGCACCAGGGGCTGATCGAGGAAACCGGTACGCCGGACCAAGTGTTTGTACACCCACGCAGCGAGCGTTGCCGACAGTTCGTCAACGCTCATCAGACTCGCTAAAACACAATAACAAGACGGGGAAACATCATGGCAAATCGACGTTTGGCAAACTGGTTGACGGGCGTGGCCTGCGTGATGCTGGCCGGCATGAGCGCCGCGCAGGCACAGCCGATCAGGTTCGCGGTGGCGGCCGAACCCTATCCGCCGTACACCGAGAAGCAGCCCAACGGTGAGTGGAAGGGTTTTGAAGTCGACCTGATCCACAAGCTGTGCAGCGCGATGAAGGCCGAGTGCGAGATCAAGGAGGTGGCGTGGGACGGCATCATTCCTTCGCTGCTGGCAAAGAAGATCGACGTGATTTTTTCCTCGATGTCAGTCACCGCCGAACGCGAGAAACAGATCGCCTTCAGCAAGGCCTACTACGATTCGGCGATCGCCGTGGTCGGGCCCAAGGGCAGCTCGGTGAGCAAGTACCCGGATGACCTCAAGGGCAAGATCATCGGCGTGCAGAACTCCACCGTCAGCGCCAGCTACCTGAAGGCCAAATACGAAAAAATCGCCGACGTGAAGTACTACGACACCCAGGACTCGGCCAACGCCGACCTGATCGCCGGGCGTCTCGACCTGATGATGGCCGACGGCACCGCCATGACCGAGTTCGTCAAGACTGCCGATGCCAAGGACCTCGCGTACCTGAGCACCGTGCCGTACGACCCGATCTTCGGCAAAGGCGTCGGCGCCGGCCTGCGCAAGGACGACGCCGCCCTCAAGGCGCGCCTCGACCAGGCGATCCAGACCCTGCTGGCAAGCAAGGACTATGACGACCTGTCGCAGCACTATTTCGGAACCAGCGTGAAACCTGCCTTCTGACGACAAACCGGGTCGCCGTGGCTGAGGCCGCCATCGCTGGCAAGCCGCAAGCGGGCGCCAGCTCCCACAAGGGGTGCGGCGGTGCACATGCTGATGCTGTGAACCCGCTCTTTGTGGGAGCGAGCTTGCTCGCGATGGTCGTCAACGATAACGCGCCGAGCCTGATTCAACGCGGCGCTCCTGAGTCCTTCGCGAGCAAGCCGCAAGCGGGCGCTCGCTCCAGGCTTGTCCGCGATGGGGCCAGACCGCCACAGGCGGTTGAAGGTCAGTAACCGGAGAGTGAAATGCCTGCAATGTTCGAATTGATCGGCTTCAGCGAACGAGGATGGGGTGGGGCCTTGTTGCGTGGGTTGTGGATGACCCTGCAGATATCCGCCGGGGCGTTCGTGGTCGGGTTGTTGATCGGGCTGGTGGTGGCCTGCCTCAAGTTGGGCGCGCCGAAACCGATCGCGGCCCTGATGCGCGGCTACACCACCTTGTTCCGCGCGATCCCGGAGCTGCTGCTGATCCTGCTGCTGTACTACGTCGGCTCCATGCTGCTCAACGCACTCATGGCCCACATGGGCTACGACGCGATAGACGTCAGCGGGCCGCTGGCGGCGATCCTCGTCCTGGGGCTGGTGCAGGGGGCGTACGCCTCGGAGATTTTCCGCGCGGCGATCCAGGCAATCCCCTTTGGCCTGATCGAGGCGGGAAGAGCCTTCGGCCTCAGCGGCTTTGGCCTGTTCCGTCGCGTCACCCTGCCGATCATGGCGCCCTATGCGATGGCCGGGATGGCCAACCTGTGGATCAACCTGATCAAGGACAGCGCCCTGATCAGCGTGGTCGGCACCAACGAGTTGCTGTACACCGCCAAGCAGGGCGCGGGATCGACCCGCCACTACCTGCTGTTCTACCTCACCGCCGCCGCGCTGTATTACGCGGTGACGCTACTGTCCAACTACCTGTCGGGACGGCTGGAGCGACGCATTCGTCGCTGGATGCCTTTGGCTGAGTGAATGAGATGATTGCAGCGTGGATAATCGAGTACGCCGCCCTGTTGGGCCGAGGGTTGCAGACCACCATCAGCATCCTGCTGATCGCCAGCGTGCTGGGCATCGTCCTGGCGGTGCTGGTGGCCCTGGCGCGGATCTCGAAAAACCGTCTGCTGGCCAAGGCCAGCCTGCTCTACACCAGCCTGTGGCGCGGAACGCCGCTGCTGATCCAGATCTACATTTTCTACTACGGCCTGGGCAGCCTGTTTGCCCAGTTCCCGCTGCTGCGCGCCAGCTTCCTGTGGCCCTACCTGCGCGATGGCTACTGGTACATCGTGTTCGCTCTGGTGCTGTCGGTGGGGGCCTATGTCGGTGAAGTGATTCGCGGCGGCCTGCTGGCGGTGCCCAAGGGCGAGATGGAAGCGGCCTCGGCCTTTGGCATGACGGCGCGCCAGGCGCTGTTGCGAGTGCGCCTGCCCCGGGCCATGCGCCTGCTGTTGCCGACCCTGGCCGGGGAGTGCGTGATGCTGCTCAAGTCCACGGCGCTGGCCTCGACCATCGCGGTGATCGACCTGCTGGGCGCCGCCAACGTCGTGCGCGCCCAGACCCTGCAGGTCTATGAACCGTTGCTGCTGGTGGCACTGGTGTATGTCTGCCTGACGTTCCTGATCGAGGCGCTGTTTGCCTTCGCCGAGCGCCGTGGCACTCCCGTGCGCAGGTCGGTGTGATGAGTAGCTCGCGGGTCGACCGCTCATTGCAAGGCATTGGCCTGTGCACCCTGGGCTACGCCTTCCTGGCCCTGCAGGACGCCGGCATCAAGTGGTTGGTGGCCGATTATTCGGTGGTCAGCATCCTGTTCTGGCGCAGCCTGGTGGTGGTCGTTGCCTGCCTGCTGGTGGGCCGCCTGCAACTGGTACAACGGGCCTGGCGCTCGCCAAGCCGGCGCTTGCTGGTGGTGCGCGGCTTGCTGTCGATTGTCGCCTGGCTGCTGTATTACACCGCCGCCCGCGACCTGACCCTGGCGGAGATGACCACCCTGTATTTCTCGGCGCCGATCATGGTTACGGTGCTGGCGGCAGTGATGCTCAAGGAGCGCGCCAACGCCTGGCAGTGGCTGAGCCTGATCATTGGTTTTGTCGGGGTGGTGATCGCCTGCCGCCCGACCCAGATCCAGGACCCCTGGCCGGTGGTACTGACCCTGCTGGCCGCCATGTGCTGGGCCTTCACCTACATCCAGTTGCGCCAGGTCGATGAACAGACCTCGGTACTGGAACAGATGCTGATCACCAATGTGGTGTTTGTGGTGTGCATGCTGGTGGCGTTGCCCTGGACCCACACCCCGGCGCCGACCCCGGCCTGGCTGGGCATGCTTGCGGCGGGGCTGGTAGGGGGGATCGGCCAGTTCCTGCTGTTCGCCAGCTTCCAGCGGGCCACCGCGACCTTGCTCGCACCTTTCGAATACACCGGGCTGATCTGGGCGTTTGCCCTGTCGAGCCTGGTCTGGGGCACGCTGCTGGATGGCTCGCTGATCATCGGCGCCGGTTTGATCGCGGTCAGCGGCACCCTGGCGATGATCTTTGGGCGGCATGGCAGCCAGGAGGTGGTCGGGGCCGAGTGTTCGGTCTCGCAGCCGCTGTATCCGCCGGCGACGTCGGAGCAGGCCGAACGCGACCGGCAATCCATTGAGCAACAGCCATGAACAGGGGAGGAGGGGCGGATGGTCGAGGATATTTCATTCAGTGTGCCGAACAATAACGGCGACCCGGTGCGGGTCGGTGCCTGGCGTTTCGCCGGCGCCGGCCAGGGCCCGGCCGTGCACCTGCAGGCCGGGGTGCACGCCGATGAAATCGCCGGCATGCTGGTGCTGCACCTGCTGATGCCCAGTTTGGCCCGGGCCCAAGCCGCAGGTCGGCTCAAAGGCTCGGTGACGGTGGTGCCCCAGGCCAATCCACTGGGCATCGGGCAGTTTCGCCAGGGGCGGATTCTCGGGCGTTTCCACGATGCCACGGGACACAATTTCAACCGCGGTTTCGACCAGTCGGCGGCGATGGCCCAGCCGTCGACCGTGGTCCAGCACTGGCAAAAAAACCTGGTGCAACTGGCCTCCAGCGCCGACGTGGTGCTGGACTTGCACACCGACGACGAAGCCCTGCCATACCTCTACCTGCACCGCAGTTTCTGGCCTCGCGGCCGCGCGCTGGCGGCGGCGATGCGCATGGACGTGGCAATCATCTGGGATGACGGCGGTGACGGTTCTTTCGAAGAAACCCTGATCAGCCCCTGGCTGCGTGCAGGCGTGAACCAGCGGCAAATGGCCGCGACCCTGGAGCTGCGTGGGCAGGGCGATGTCAGCGATGCCGATGCCGCGCAGGACGCCGAGGGCTTGTATGCCTGGCTGTGTGGCCATGGCGTCATCGATGAGGCGCGTGAGCCTGTGGACTGGCCTGTCGAGGCCATGGACATGGGCCAGATGGAAACCATCCTGGCGCCGCAGCCGGGGGTGCTGGTGTTTGAGAAGGCGCTGGGGGATTTCGTCGAGCAAGGGCAGCGATTTGCGCGGATTATCGGGCGTCCGGGTGATCCGTCTTCCGAGGTGGTGCTGTTGGCCGAACAGGCCGGGCGGATGGTCACCCGCTATCGGGACCGCCTGGTGGCCCAGGGCACGGTGGTCGCGAAGTTCACCGGCAGCCAGGTATCGCGTAACTGGCACGGTGGGTTGCTGGACCCTAATTAAGCGACAGATGCTACAGGTACTGCGCAAATTGCTTAACTGATCGGCATCAAGCGAAGATCCGGTGTTTTTTGTGAGACATAGGTAGGAGCGAACTTGCTCGCGATGATCTCAAGAGCGACGCGTTGTTTCAGGCAGCGCGCGTTATCGTTGACGACCATCGCGAGCAGGCTCGCTCCTACAGTGTTTTTTGGGTGTTCGGAAAATCCACATACGACCACTGAACCTGGAGCGGGCGCCGCAAGCGGGCACCCGCTCCTACAGTTTCGGCATAGCTTCAGAGACCGGCGCTTTGCCCAGCTTCGGTCTTCGGCTTGCCGTAGTGCCATTCGTAGACCACGAACTTGAAGTCCTTGAGGTCGCCTTTTTCGTCGAAGCTCAGGTCGCCGGTAGGGGTTTTGAAGGTGCCGCTGTGGATCGCCGCGGCGACTTTTTCCGGGTCTTCGCTCTTGGCCGCGACGATTGCGCCGGCAATCACGTCCACCGCCGAGTAGGTCGGCAGGACAAACGGGCCGCTGGGGTTTTCCTGTTTCGCGGTGAAGGCCGCTACCAGCGCCTGGTTGGCCGGGTCCTGGTCGAAGGATTTAGGCAGGGTTACCAGCATGCCTTCGGCAGCGTCCTTGGCGATCTGCGAGATCGAGTCGTTACCCACGCCTTCCGGGCCCATGAAGCGGGCGCTGAGGCCTTTTTCCTTGGCCTGGCGCAACAGCAGGCCCATTTCCGGGTGGTAGCCGCCGAAGTACACGAAGTCGACATTGGCCTGCTTGAGCTTGGTCAGGATCGAGGAGTAGTCGCGTTCGCCGACGTTGATGCCTTCGAACATCGCCACCTTGATGCCTTCCTTGCCGAGGATCTCGCGCACCGAGGTGGCGATGCCTTCACCGTACTGCTGCTTGTCGTGCAGCACCGCGACATTGGCCGGTTTCAGGCCGACGATGTAGCGCGCCGCTGCCGGGCCCTGGGCGTTGTCCAGGCCGATGGTGCGGAAGATCATCTTGTAGCCGCGAGCGGTCAGTTCCGGGCTGGTCGCGGCCGGAGTGATCATCACGATGCCTTCGTCTTCATAGATATCCGAAGCTGGCTGGGTGGAGCTGGAGCACAGGTGCCCGACCACGTACTTGATGCCGTCGTTGACTACTTTGTTGGCTACCGCCACCGCCTGCTTGGGATCGCAGGCATCGTCGTATTCCACGGCCACCAGCTGTTTGCCGTCGACGCCGCCACGGGCGTTGATCTGCTCGATGGCCATGCGGGCACCGCTGAACTGCATGTCACCGTATTGCGCTACCGGGCCGGTTTTCGGTCCGGCGATGCCGATGCGGATGGTGTCCTCAGCCAGGGCATGGCAGGACAGGCCGGCAAGGATCATGGCGCTGAGCAGTTGGGTGGTTTTTTTATTGATACGACTCATGGTGTTCCACTCCTGTGGGTAATGACTCATAAAGGTCTTGCAGTTGATTCAGCGATCCCAGGGCGCGCTGCGCGCTGGATCGGGGCAGTAGCGGCCGATCGCCTCGCTGAGTATGCCAGCGTCGAGGCCATCGTGGTCCACCAGACTTTTTAATCCGGCCAGGACAATGCTGTGCTGATCCACCTCAAAGAACTGCCGCAGGTTGGCGCGGTTGTCGCTGCGGCCAAACCCGTCGGTGCCCAGGGTGGTGTAGGGCGCCTCCAGGTACTGGCCGATCAGTTGCGGCCAGGCACGCACGTAATCGCTGGCGGCGATGATCGGTTGGCGACCGCCGAGCTGTTGCTGCAGATGGCTGCTGGGCGGCTCGCCGGTCTGCAGGCGGTTGTCGCGCTCGACCTCGCGGGCCTCGCGCGCCAGTTCGCTGAAGCTGGTGGCGCTGAACACCTCGGTGTGAATGCCCCAGTCCTTGGCGAGCAACTCGCTGGCCGCGAGTACTTCGCGCAATATCGCCCCGGAGCCCACCAGGCGCAGGCGAATTTGCGACGGCTCGGTGCAACTGCGCGAATAGCGATACAGGCCGCGCAGGACATCGGCGTGCTGGCTGTCGTCGAGACTCGGCTGCGGGTAGTTTTCGTTCATCACCGCGACGTAGTGAAACTCGTCGCACTGCTGTTCCAGCAGGCGCCGGGCCGCGTGGTCGAGGATCACCGCCAGTTCCCCGGCAAAACACGGGTCCCAGGCACGGCAGTTGGGCACCATCGCCGCCATCACCAGGCTGGAGCCGTCCTGGTGTTGCAGGCCCTCGCCACCGAGGGTGGTCCGGCCCGCCGTGGCGCCGAGCAAAATGCCCCGGGAGCGCTGGTCGGCGGCGGCCCAGATCAAGTCGCCGACCCGCTGGAAGCCGAACATCGAATAGTAGATGTACACCGGCAGCATCGGCACGCCGTGTACTGAATAGGAGGTCGCGGCCGCGACCCAGGAGGACAGGGCGCCGGCCTCGGTGATGCCTTCTTCCAGCAACTGGCCATTACGCGACTCCCGGTAGGAGAGGATCGAGCCGCTGTCTTCCGGTTCGTACAACTGGCCGTGGGGCGAGTAGATACCGATCTGGCGGAACAGGCTGGCCATGCCGAAGGTGCGCGCTTCATCGGCGACGATCGGCACCACGCGCGGCCCCAGCTCTGGCGCCTTGAGCCAGGCCGTCAGCAGGCGCACGGCGGCCATGGTGGTGGACATTTCCTTGCCTTGCGCCTGGAGCGCAAAGCCGCCCGACAACGCCAGCGCCGGCACCGGAATCTGCGGCGCAGCGCTCTTGCGCGCCGGCAGCGGACCGCCGAGGGCCTGGCGCCGGGCGCGCAGGTAGCGCATTTCGGCGCTGTCCTCGGGCGGACGATAGAAGCGCAACTGCTCGACATCCTGGTCCGACAGCGGCAGATGGAAGCGGTCGCGGAACGCCAGCAGGGCGGCGACATCGAGTTTTTTCGCCTGGTGCGCGGTCATCCGCGACTCGCCGGCCGCGCCGATGCCATAGCCCTTTTTGGTCTTGGCCAGGATTACCGTCGGCCGGCCCTTGCAGGCCTTGGCGGCGGCGAAGGCGGCGTGCAGTTTGCGCAAGTCGTGGCCGCCGCGTTTCAGGCCATTGATCTCCTCGACGCTCATGTGTTCCACCAGGCGCCGCACTTGCGGGTCTTTCTGGAAAAAGTGCTCCAGGTTATAGGCACCGTCATGGGCGCCAAGGGTCTGGTATTCGCCGTCCGGGGTGGCTGCCAGGCGCTTGAGCAGCACGTTGTCGGTGTCGCGGGCAAACAGTGCATCCCACTCCGAGCCCCACAGTACCTTGATCACATTCCAGCCGGCACCGGCGAACAGCGCTTCGAGTTCCTGGATGATCTGGCCGTTGCCGCGCACCGGGCCGTCCAGGCGTTGCAGGTTGCAGTTGACGATAAAGGTCAGGTTGTCCAGTTGTTCGCGGGCTGCCAGGGACAGGCCGGCGATGGACTCGGGCTCGTCCATCTCGCCGTCGCCAAACACCCCCCAGACATGCCGGCCCTCGGTCTGCAGCAACTCGCGGTGCTGCAGGTAGCGCATGAACCGCGCCTGGTACACCGCGCTGATCGGGCCGATGCCCATGGAGCCGGTGGGGAACTGCCAGAAGTCCGGCATCAGCCACGGGTGAGGGTAGGAGCACAGTCCGGGACCGTTGATTTCCTGGCGGTAGTTGGCCAGTTGCTCCTCGCTCAAGCGCCCTTCGAGAAAGGCCCGGGCATAGACCCCGGGTGCCGAGTGCGGCTGGAAAAACACCAGGTCGGCGTTGCGCTGGCCATTGTCGCCATCGCCACGGAAAAAGTGCTGGAAACCCACCTCGAAGATCTCTGCCGCCGAAGCGTAACTGGCGATGTGGCCGCCCAGTTCACCGTAGGCATGGTTGGCCCGGACCACCATGGCCAGGGCGTTCCAGCGCAGCAGGCCGGTGATGCGCTCTTCCAGCAGCAGGTCACCGGGGTAGGTGCCCTGTTGCTCCAGCGACAGGGTGTTGCGATAGGCGGAAAAGGCCTGGGCGTCGCGGTTGATGCCGTGTTCGCCGGCGTACTCTTGCAGGCGCTTGAGCAGGTAGCGGGCGCGCTCAGGGCCACAGGCGGCGAGGGTCGAGGCCAGGGCGTCGAGCCACTCGCGGGTTTCTTGCGGGTCTTCATCCTGGGCGCAGGGCAGGCCCTGATGGAGCAGGTCTGGGGTAGTCATCGTTGGCCTCCCTCAGGCGCAAGCGTCGAGGGCCTGGGTGACGTCGGCCAGCAGGTCGGCGATGTCCTCCAGGCCCACCGACAAACGTACCAGCCCTTCGGAAATGCCGTGTTCGGCACGTTGCTCCGGGGAGTAGGTGGAGTGGGTCATGCTGGCCGGGTGCTGGGCCAGGGACTCTGCGTCGCCCAGGCTGACCGCGCGGCTGAACAGCTGCAGGGCGTTCATGAAGCGCCGGCCGTCGACCAGGCCACCCTTGAGTTCGAAGGCGATCATGCCGCCGGGCAATTTCATTTGCCGTGAGGCCAGTTGGTGCTGGGGAAAGGACGCCAGGCCAGGGTAGGTCACCCACTCGACTGCCGGGTGCGCCTGCAGATATTCGGCGATCACCTGGGCGTTGCTGCAATGGCGCTCCATGCGCAGGGCCAGGGTCTTGAGCCCGCGCATCAGCAGGAAGGCATCCTGGGGCGACATCACCGCGCCGGTCAGGTCCTTGAGGCCCTGCAAGCGGATACGGTCAGCCAGTGCCTGGCTGCTGACCACGATCCCGGCGGTGATATCGCCATGGCCGCTGAGGTACTTGGTGGCCGAGTGCACCACCACATCCGCGCCCAGCTCCAGTGGGCGTTGCAGGTAAGGAGTGCAATAGGTGTTGTCCACCACCAGGGTGACCTGCGGGTGCTGCCGGGAGATCTCGGCCACGGCGGCGATGTCCACCAGTTGCATGGTCGGGTTGGCCGGTGTTTCGCAGTAGATCATCCGCGTGGCTGGGCTGATCGCTGCGCGCAACTCGCTGAGGTTGGACAGGTCGACATGCCGCACCTTGACCCCGAACTCGCCGATGCCGTGGTGCAGCAGGGCGAAGGTGCAGCCATACAGGGTGCGGTCGACGATGATTTCGTCCGCCGGGCGCAGCAAGGTCCAGAGGGTCGCGGCAATCGCGCCCATGCCGGAACTGAAGGCCACGGCCGCCTCGCCGTTTTCCAGGGTCGCCATGCGCGACTCCAGCAGCGCCAGGGTCGGGTTGGAAATCCGCGTGTAGAAATGCCCGGGTTGTTCGCCGGCAAAACAGCCGGCGCCGTATTCGGCGGTGGGGAAGGTGAAGGTGGACGTGAGGTAGATCGGCGGGATCAACGCCCCCTGGTTATCCAGCGGGTTGTAGCCGTGGTGAATCGCACGGGTAGAAAAGCCAAGTTCGTTGTTTTTATTGTTCATGGTTAACGCTCCCTGATTTCCTACAATGCTATGCTCAAATTCAACGCGATAAATTCCAAACTTGCCCGTTTATAAACGGCTAATTGGAATACAAACCCATAAAAACAAGATTAAGAGGCAAGATATGCCCGTCGGCCTGGATCGTACTGACAAAGCCCTGCTGAACGCCCTGCAAGGCAACGCCCGCCTGACTACCGCCGAACTGGCGGACCAGGTAGCGCTGACCACTTCGCCGTGCTGGCGTCGGGTGAAAATCCTCGAGGAAAGCGGGGTGATCACTGGCTACCAGGCGATCCTCTCGCCCAAGGCCCTGGGGTACGGCGTGACGGCTTTTGTCAGCGTGATGATGGAGTCCCACAACCAGGAAATGGCCCGCACATTCGAACAGCGTCTGCTGCAGATCCCGGAAATCGTCGCTTGCCACAACGTCTCCGGACGCTACGATTTCCTCTTGGAAGTGGTGGCCAAGGACCTGGAGTCCTTCGGCGAATTCGCCCGCGAAGTGCTGCAGACCTTGCCGGCGGTGAAGGAGATTTATTCGAGTTTTTCGTTCAAGTCGGTGAAGCCGTCGCGGGTGATTCCGGTATTGGGCTGATGCGATCCGGCACGGTTGTCCAACTGCTATTTTTACCCTCGACAGGATCGCACCGGGGAGTCACTCGGCTGCGCTGATCGATGACTTGCATCAGGAGCAGCAGCATGCACCGATTCACCGGCGGTTGCCTATGTGGCGATGTACGCATCGAAGCGGCGGGCCAGCCCTATCGGGTTGGGCTGTGTCATTGCCTGGAGTGTCGCAAGCATCACGGCGCGCTGTTTCACGCCTCTGCGATATTTCCCGAAGCGGCGGTGACCATCACTGGCGAAACGCGGGATTACGCCGGGCGGTTTTTCTGCCCGCGCTGCGGCTCGTCGGTGTTCGCCCGCAGCGCCGACGAAGTGGAAGTCAACCTGGGTTCCCTGGATGCCCCTGACCAGTTGATGCCCACCTATGAAAGCTGGGTGATCCGTCGCGAGTCCTGGTTGCCGGCATTTCCCCTGGCCCGGCACTACCGGCAGGATCGCGAGGGCAGCGGGCGTCTGGAAGAGTAGGTCTCCCCGGTCTCAGGTAGTGAATCGGGCCAGCTTTTTCCCCACTGCCGGCTGGCCCACCACGCCACGCAGGACCATTTGCGTCAGGGTCGCGGCAACTGCGCGATAGTCGGCCTCTTGCGGAGTCTGGGTGCCGGTGATCTGGGCGATCTGCCAGCCGAGGTTGGTGTAGGTTCGGGTCGCGGACCAGATGAACAGCATCAGGTGTTCCGGGTCGGCGGGCGCCAACAGGCCGCGCTCGATCCAGCTGCGCAGGCATTCGACATTGCGCTGCACTTCGATCCGCAACAGGTCGCGGCATTGCTCAGGGAGCTGTTTGGCGCCGAGCAGCAACTCATGGCTGAAGACTTTCGACGTCAGCGGGTGCTCGCGGGTGATGCGGATCCGCGCTTCGATGTAGGCCTGCAGCCCCACGCGCGGGTCGTCGCTTTCACGCAGTTTTGCCGAGGCTTCCAGCAGTGGTTCGACGAACCGCAGCAGCACTCGGGCGTACAGATTGTCCTTGCTCTGAAAATAGTAATAGAGGTTGGCCTTGGGCAGTCCCGCGCGCGCTGCGATGTCGCGCGTCTGTGTGGCATCAAAACCCCTGGCGGCGAACTCCTCACTGGCGGCCTGCAGAATCAATTGCTGGTTGCGCTGGCGGATGCTGTCCGCCGGGCGCACCCGCGTCGGCGCCGGCAGATTAGGCTCGAGCGCGGGGGCAGGGCGGTGCAGCGAAGCCGTGGTCATGGCTATACCTTGGTTGACGATTATCGCAATATACAAAACTATATAGCGATAGGTGGTTTTTTCCAAGGAAGTGACTGATGGCAACGGCCCAGGGCAACAAAGAAGCAGTAGGTGAGCGGTATGAGCTGGAGACCATGCGCCATGCGCAGCAGATGACGTGGCGGGCTATCGAGCAGATTGCGGCGGCGATCACTCCGGGCATGCGCGAGTCCGAAGCGCAGTTGCTGGGCAAGCGGGTCCTCGGCGAGCTGGGCATGGACCGGATCTGGCATCCGCTACTGATCCGCTTCGGCGCCAATACCCTGAAGACCTTCAAGCAGCGCTCTGATGGCGACCCGGAGTTGGGGCGTGACGATATTTTTTTCGTCGACATGGGCGTGGTCTGGCAAGGCCACGAAGGAGATGCCGGGGCCACCTTCACCACGGGCTCCGAACCACAGATGAGCGCCTGCGCAGCGGCCGCCCGCGAGCTGTTCCAGCGGGTCGAAGGGTTCTGGCGCAGCGAGCGAGTCGCCGGCAGCGAGCTATACCGTTACGCCGCCGATGAAGCCCAGCGCATGGGCTGGAGGCTCAACCTGGACATCAAGGGCCACCGGGTCAGCGATTTTCCCCATGCGATCCACCGAGGCGGTGACCTCGGCGATTTTGCCCAGTACCCCAATACCGGTCTGTGGATCCTGGAAATCCAGATCGCCCACCCGGAACGTCCGTTTGGCGCGTTCTATGAAGACCTGTTGCTCTGATCAGGGCTCATTGTGGCGTTTGCAGATTGTTCACCAACCACTCGCTGAAACTGCGCGCCAGCGGGTTGTTCTCGCTGTCGCGATGGGTCAGCAGGGCCCATTTCGGGCCGCGAATCGTCTGTTCGACCAAGGGTTTCAATGAGCCATTGGCCAGGGCCTGGCGGCTCAACAACTGGCTGACCAACGCCATGCCCAGCCCCGCGCAGGCGGCGTCCAGCAGCAGGCCGGGATCGGAGAAATTCAACCCCTGCGCCTGCTGGCCGACATCGATCCCGGCCTCCACTGCCCAATGACTCCAGTCCATTTCCCGCTCGCCGTGCAGGGTGCTGCGCTGCGCGTCGGGCACCGCCAGCAGGCTTGGATGGCATGCCGGGAACAGGCGGTCGGCGTGCAGTACCTTGAAGCTGCACTCGGCCTGGGCGCTGAGGTCATCGCGCACTGCCAGGTCGATGGTCTGGCTGCTCATCTCAGGCACTTCATCGGTGCTGAACAGCCACAGGTCGACGCCCGGGTGCTGGCGGCGAAAATCCCCCAGGCGCGGCAACAGCCAGTGGCGGGCGAACGCCG
This sequence comes from Pseudomonas sp. Irchel 3H3, assembly GCF_900187635.1. Taxonomy (NCBI): domain Bacteria; kingdom Pseudomonadati; phylum Pseudomonadota; class Gammaproteobacteria; order Pseudomonadales; family Pseudomonadaceae; genus Pseudomonas; species Pseudomonas sp. Irchel 3H3. The sequence continues at coordinate 71,798 of NZ_FYEC01000013.1, forward strand.
GCGTGGTGTTGAGCACCAGTTGGTTGGGCTTCTGGTACTGATCCAGGCGGCGGATCCCCACGGCCAGTTGTTGCAGCAACGCCTGGGTGGTACTGAGCAGATCGTGTCCGGCATCGGTCAGCGCAACGCTGCGCCCACTGCGAAAAAACAATGGTTGTTCAAGGTACGCTTCCAGGCTGCGGATCTGCTGGCTGATGGCTGACTGGGTGAGGTGCAGTTCGGTGGCGGCCTTGTGGAAACTGCCCAGCCGGGCGGCGGCTTCAAAGCCGCGCAGGGTGCTGAGCGGCGGCCAATGCTTGAGCATATTGATAAGCTCCTCTAATCACTTATACACAAAATCCATCGTTTGTTTGCCCGTTTTACCAGCCGTAGCATGCATGCCAAGACCTCGTAGGCAGTTTTCATTGAACACAATGACTTAACTCAAAGGTATTTGTCATGCAGCACAACGAACGATTGAACGACGGTTGGTGGATGCCGTCCGAGTGGGCCAAGCACGCCGCCACCTGGATGGTCTGGCCGCACAACCAGGCACTTTGGGAATCCGCTTGGGGCGTCACGTTGCCCCAGGTGCAAGAAGACTTCGCTCGCGTGGCCAATGCCATTGCGCACTTTGAGCCGGTGAAGATGGTGGTCGATCCCTCGGCGCTCGCCAGCGCCAAGGCCTGGTGTGGGCCGAACATCGAACTGATCGAGCTGGCGGTCAACGACAGCTGGTGCCGTGATTCCGGCCCGAGCTTCGTCTGCCACCCGCAGCACGGTGTGGCTGGGGTGAGCTGGCGCTTCAATGCCTGGGGCGGGAAGTCGGCCCATGAGCTGGACGCCAGCCTGGCGCGTCGGGCCCTCGATCATCTGCGGCTGGGGTGTTTTGGCACCCCGCTGTGCAACGAAGGCGGGGCCATTCATGTCGACGGCGAAGGCACGCTGATCACCACCGAATCGGTGCTGCTCAATGCCAATCGCAATCCGGGAATGACCAAGGCCGAGATCGAGCAGATATTCGCCCGCCTGCTGGGCATCAAGAAGACTATCTGGCTGCCCGGCGATCCGGACTCGGTGACCGGCGACATGACCGATGGCCACGTCGATGGCGTGTGTGCGTTTGCCCGTCCCGGGGTGTTGCTGGTGGACGCGACCCACGACCGCGGCTCGGTGTACGCCGAGGTGGTGCGGGAGAACCGGCGCGCCCTGGAACTGGCCAGTGATGCCCATGGGCGCAGCTTCGAACTGATCGAACTGTATGAGGCCAGCGAGGCGGTGGATGCCACGGCCGAAGTGTTCTGTGCCTCCTACACCAACTTCTACATCGCCAATGGCGCGATCATCATGCCGGCATATGGCATTGGTGCAGACCAGGCGGCGGCCGAGGTGTTGGCCCGGGCGTTCCCGGGGCGCACCGTGGTGCCCGTGCGGATCAACCACCTGGCCCATGGCGGCGGCGGTGTGCATTGCATCACCCAGCAACAACCGGCCTGGCCGGTGGAGGGTTGATGCATGAGCCGGTTAACCATCGCCACCACCCAGATGCCCTGCAGTTGGGACCTGGCCCATAACCTCGACCAGGCCGAACAACGGGTGCGTGAGGCCGCGGCCCAAGGTGCCCAGGTCATCTTGCTGCAGGAACTGTTTGCCACGCCTTATTTCTGTATCGAGCAACACCACCCGCACTTGGCACTGGCCCAGGAGTATGGCCAGAGCACGATCCTGCAACGCTTTGCGGCGCTGGCCAGGGAGTTGGGAGTGGTGCTGCCGTTGAGTTGGTTCGAGAAGGCCGGCAACGCCTACTTCAATTCCCTGAGCGTGGCGGATGCCGATGGACGCCTGTTGGGGGTGTATCGCAAGACCCATATTCCCAACGCCATCGGCTACCAGGAGAAGGAATATTTCAGCCCCGGCGACACCGGTTTTCGGGTCTGGGACACGGCCTTCGGGCGGCTCGGCGTGGGCATCTGCTGGGACCAGTGGTTTCCCGAGACCGCGCGCTGCCTGGCATTGATGGGGGCTGAGGTGCTGTTGTTTCCGACCGCGATTGGTTCGGAGCCGGGCTGCGCGAGCCTGGACTCCCGTGACCACTGGCAGATGACCATGCGTGGCCATGCGGCGGCCAACCTGCTGCCAGTGGTGGCGGCCAATCGTATCGGTGAAGAAGTGGCAACCACCGACCCGAGCCTTGCGATGAGTTTCTATGGCTCGTCGTTCATCTGCGACCACAAGGGCCAGTTGCTGGCTGAAGCGGATCGCCACACGGCCGGCATCCTCCTGCATGAACTGGACCTTACGGCCATGGCACAGGAACGCCTGAGCTGGGGGATCTACCGCGACCGCCGGCCGGAGATGTACGGACCGCTGTTGAGCCAGGACGGGCGCCACCTCAATACCCGCTGGCATACTTCAGGAGACCTGGCATGAGCACCTCCAATCCGCTGTTGCTCGGCGCGCTGGGACTGGCGCTGAGCATGACCCTGCCGGCGCTGCACGCCGAAGAAAAAACCCTGCGGCTGTACAACTGGGCCGACTATTTTGCCGAGGACACCCTCGCGCGGTTCACCGCCGAGACCGGGATCAAGGTGATCTACGACGTCATGGAGGGCAGCGAGACCCTGGAGGCGAAAATGTTGGCCGGTGGCAGCGGCTATGACTTGATCTTCCCTGGCGACACCGTGGCCGAGCGCTTGATGCGCGCCGGCAGCCTGTTGCCGCTGGATCGCGCCAGGCTCACCGCCCTGGACGACATCGAACCGGGTTTGCAGCAGTTACGCAGCCATTATGTGCATTCCAGCCAGGCCACCGTGCCCTATACCTGGGGCACCATCGGCCTGACCTACAATGCCGAGCAGATCAGCCACCGCATGGCCGATGCGCCGGTCGACAGCCTGGACATGCTGTTCAAGCCGGAACTGGCTCGGCGCTTTGCCGACTGTGGCATCTCGATCATCGATTCGCCCGACGAAGTGCTGGCGGTGGTCCTGCATTACCTGGGACGGGAACCGCGCAGTGCCAAGCCGGCGGACCTGGCGGCGGCGAGTGAGCTGCTGGGTCAGTTGCGGCCGCACATCCGCAAGTTCCAGTCGCAGCCGGTGAGTGACCTGGTCAACGGCAACCTGTGCCTGTCCCTGGGCTACAGCGGTGACATGACCCAGGCGCAACGCACGACTGAGAGTGCCGGCAAGCACAATAGCTTCCAGTACCGCGTGCCCCGCGAAGGCACCACGGTGTGGATGGACACCATGGCGATTCCGGTCGATGCCAAACACCCGGAATACGCCTATACCTTTATCAACTTTGTCATGCGTCCGGAAAACATGGCCGCCATCAGTAACGCCACCGGTTATCCCACCTCCAACGCCAAGGCGCGTGCAGGTGTCGATGCGAGCATGCGCAATAATCCGGACATCTACCTCGACGCCGCCACTTATCAGCGGCTGATTCCGGGCCGGGATATTCCCCAGGCCGACATGCGTGCGCGGATGCGCACCTGGACCAAATTCAAGACAGCCACTGCCCAATGACTACCGCTAGCCCTTTCAGGAAATATTTCATGTCGACCCGTCGCCACTTCATCAAGCAAGTTTCGCTGGTTGCCGGATGGGGCGCCGTGGCGTCCGTCGGCCTGGGCCTTGGCCCGTTGCCCGCGCGGGCGGCTACTTCGGGTTCCTGGCGCATGCCGGACGAAGGCGACCGGCACCAGCGCGCCTTCATCGCCTTTGGCGCACAGGACGCGATCTGGGAAGACTTCACCACCGACGTGCAGGCGGCCCTCGGCCGGATCGCCCGGACCATCGCCCGCTATGAACCCCTGACAGTGTTGTGTCGCGAGGATCAACGGCAACTGGCCGAGCAGCACTGCGGCACGGCCAACATCACCTACGTCGAGACCGCACTGGACGACATCTGGATGCGCGATATCAGCGCCAACTTTGTAGTTGATGGGCAGGGTGGGCTGGGCGCCGTGGATTTCAACTTCAACGGCTGGGGCAACAAACAGCAGCACGCCGAAGATGCGCAGGTGGCCGCGCAGGTGGCTGAATTGGCCGAGGCCGAGTACCTGCGCAGTGAGCTGGTGGGCGAGGGTGGCGGGATCGAAGTCGATGGTCAGGGCACGGCGATCATGACCCAAAGCTGCTGGCTCAATCGCAACCGCAATCGCGACTGGAGCCTGGCCGAGATTGAACAAGAGCTCAAGCAGCGCCTGGGTTTGCGCAAGATCATCTGGCTGCCGGGTATCAAGGGCAAGGACATCACCGACGCCCACGTCGATTTTTATGCGCGCTTCGTCAAACCCGGCGTGGTGATTGCCAACCTCGACCAGGACCCCGAGTCCTACGACCACAAAGTGACGCTGGCCCACCTGAAAATTTTGCGCCAGGCCACCGATGCCCAGGGGCGCAAGCTGCAGGTGCACACCCTGTCGCCGCCGCTCAAGCCGCGCAACAACAAGTTCAGTAAAAACAACCCGGATTTTGCCGCCGGCTACATCAACTACTTCGTGATCAACGGCGCCGTGCTGGCACCGCAGTTTGGTGACCGGGCGGCCGATCGCCGGGCCCTTGAGTTGCTGACCCAGCTCTACCCGGACCGCGAAGTGGTGCAACTGGACATCGACGCGATCAGCGCCGGCGGTGGCGGCATCCATTGCGTGACCAGCCACCAGCCGCAGGTATAGCCGCGCATTGAGCCAAATGGCCATTTATTTTGGCCATTACGATCCCCTTTTGGCCAAGGCCGCACTGTGTCCCGCTGCGGCCCTGGGCAACAATCGGGGCAGTTGGCCGATCCCGGAACGTACACTCAAACCCTAACTAGAATCCGGATTCGCCTGCCCTTGGCTATCGTTTAACCCGCTGCCGTTTACAGAACATAAAAACCGTCGAACTAACGCCGCATTTGGGGAAACCATTCATGGTCACGATGAACCGTATTCTGGGCGCCACCTTGTGTGGGCTGACGCTGCTGGCCAGCGCCGTGCACGCCGAACAGCGCGAATTGAGGGTGTACAACTGGGCGGACTACATCCTGCCGTCCGTGCCCAAGGACTTTGCCAAGCAAAGTGGCATCAAGGTCACCTGGGACACCTTCGACACCAACGAATCCCTGGAGGCCAAGTTGCTGACCGGCAACTCGGGTTACGACCTGGTGGTGCCCTCCAACCAGTTTCTCGAGACCCAGATCAAGGCCGGGGTGTTCCAGAAACTCGACAAGTCGAAGTTACCCAACTGGCAGCACCAGGACCCGGTCTTGCTCAAGCTGCTGAACCAGAACGACCCGGGCAACCAGTACGGCGTGCCGTACATGTATGGCACGGTGCTGATTGGTTTCAACCCGGCCAAGGTCAAGGCCGCCCTCGGTGAAAATGCCCCCGTGGACAGTTGGGACCTGGTGTTCAAGCCAGAGAACATGGAGAAGTTGAAAGCCTGCGGCGTGGCCATGCTCGATTCGCCGACGGAAATCCTGCCATTGGCCCTGCATTACCTGGGGCTGGACCCCAACAGCCAGAACCCGGATGACTACGAGAAGGCCAAGGCCCTGCTGCTCAAGGTTCGCCCTTACGTGGCTTATTTCAACTCGGCCAAGTACATGACCGACATCGCCAATGGCGATATTTGCGTGGCCATCGGTTACTCCGGCAGCTTTTATCAGTTCGGCAACCGCGCCAAGGAATCCGGCAACGGCGTGGTGGTCGATTGGCGCCTGCCCAAGGAGGGCGCACCGATCTGGTTCGACACCTTTGCCATCCCCAAGAGCGCAAAAAATGTCTCCGAGGCCCACGAGTTTCTCAACAACCTGCTGGACCCGAAAGTCATCGCCCCCATCAGTGACTTCCTCGGTTACCCCAATGCCAACAAGGACTCACTGGCGCTGATCAACCCGGAAATTACCGGCAACCCCAACCTGACGCCCACCAGCGAGGCGTTGAAAACCCTGTATGTGGTGCAGCCGTTGCCACAAAAGCTGGAGCGGGTGCGTACCCGGGTCTGGACCAGTATCAAGACCGACAAGTAAGGCCATGGCCCTGGACCGCCACGCAAGGTGGCGGTCTGGCAGGTTAGAAGCGGTCTACAGCGCAGTGGGTGAAGTCCTGGTTTTATGGGTATATCCGTTGCTGCGGTGATGGCGGCTTAGGGTTTCGCCCTTACGGCGAGGCACTTTTGTCAAACGACACAAAAGTACCCAAAAAGTCTCAGCCCCAGCGTTCGGCCCCTCGCCAAGGCTCGGGGTCCCTTCGCTACGGTATCCATCCGGGGGCATCGCCTCCGGTTTGCTTCGCTGCACCTCCTCTCGATGTATGCGGCTTCGCCGCACGGCGCTACGCGCCTCCCCCCAGATGGACACCTTCGCTCAGCCTGCCGATGGGGCGAGTAGATCAAGATCAAGATCAAGAGCAAAAGCACGGCGACCTGCCAGTCGGCCTGAGTGGTAAGGGCGGGCGAGGCGGCCTACCGGCCGGCCTGCTTTTTTCCTAGTGTATGAATTTCCTTTGTGGGAGCGGGCTTGCCCGCGATGGGGCCGCTACAGCCAACATTTATGGTTCCTGGCACACCGCCTTCCCGGGCTAGCGGAGCGCCGCCCGGCCCAGCCCCACAGTGGCTTTGGTTGCTTGCAGATTTTGCATACGGCCACCAGACCTGTGGGAGCGCAGCTCACCCCTCGGTGTTGCCTTGCAACGACTGCTCGTACGCCCGGGTCATGATTTGCCAGGTCTGGACATCGGCTGGAATCAGGTGTTCGATGCGCAGTGAGCTCAGGGTAATGTCCTGGGGCATGCCGAAGGTGGTGAAGGTCGACAGGAAGTTCAATTCGCCCTGGGCGCAGTCGATGCGCGTCAGTACCAGCGGCGGCAGTTCGGCTGTCATCGGCGGCGGGTTGACCGGGGCGGGCAGGGTGTCCAGGAGCTGGGCCAGGGTCGGGTTGGCCAGGGCCTCGCGGGTTGCCCGCTGCCAGGCCAGGCTGCGGATCTCCTCGGCGTTGCGCAAATGGTCGCCCAGTCCGCCCGGTTGCAGCAGCGTCACCAGCAGGTTGAGCTCCACCGCCGCAACGGCCGGCAGTCCCACCAGATCGAAGAGCACGGCAGTGCTGGCGTTGGCGGCCAGCACTTGCCAGTGGCTGCCCAGGACAATCGCCGGTGCGGGATTGTTGGCGTGCAGGACATGGCTGATCGCGCCGCGCACCGCCTCCATGGGCGGCGCCGTCAGGGGCGTCGCTTCGTAGCGCGGCGCATAACCGGATGCCAGGAACACGCGGTTGCACTGCTCCAAGGGTGCCTCCAGGGCGGTCAGCAGGTTGTGCAGGGTGCCGGGGCTCGGCTGGGCGCGGCCGGTTTCGATGCAGCTCAGGTGACGCTGGGAAACCCCCGCGATCAAGGCGAGGTCGAGCTGGCTCAGGCGGGCCTGGCGGCGCAGCAGGCGCAACTGCTCGCCGGCGGTGGTCGGGGGTGTCGTGCGGGGAAAGGGGCGGATATCCATACGTTGACTCTGGCCGTGCGAGGGGTAGGCGTCCATGACCTCAGAGGTCATTGAGGGCCGGGCGACGATAGCACTAACTTGCTGCTCATCAACCGCCGATTGCAGGAAGCACCGCATGTCTCGACCCTATCTCGCCCTGGCCGCCTTGAGCGGATTTTCCCTGTACACCGGCTGGACCCTGTTGATCGCCGAGCAATCGCTGCTGGCGTTCGGGATGGGCCTTTTGTCCCGGCCGGATACCGCCCAGGTGGTCATCGATCTCTACCTGCTGGCGGGCATGGCCGGCGTCTGGATGTACCGGGACGTCCGGGCCAAGGGCCGCTCCTTGGTATCGGTGCTGCCGTATTTGCTGCTCACCGCGATCTTCGTCTCGATCGGCCCGCTGCTGTACCTGGTGGTCAATGGCTTTTGCGCCAAGCCCGGCGCCAGGGGGCAGGGATGAACAGCACGCTGCACGTCTATGCCCTGTGTGTGCTGCTGTTGTTCGGGAAGATGTTGGCCATCTCCTGCTATCAGGGGTTCTATCGTATCCGCCACCGGGTGTTCACCAACGCTGAGGATGCGCGATTTTTCCAGCGCCCGGCGCTAATCCAGGAACTGCCCCAGGTACAACGGGCCGGCAAAGCCTGGGCCAATGACCTGGAAAACATTCCGCTGTTCTTTGTGCTGGGCGGCTTGTGTCTGGCCCTGGATGCCGATGGCCAGCTCGCACCCGGGTTGTTTTGCCTGTTCACCAGTGCCCGGGTGCTGCACACCCTGATGTACCTCGGCGGCTGGCAGCCATGGCGCACGATTGCCTATGGGCTAGGGCTGGCTTGCCTGCTGGCAATGGCCGGCCTGGTGGCTGCGAGGATTTTTCCGGCGGCGGGATGAGCTGCACAAATCTTCTAAACAGCGTGATGCAAAGCGCGGTAAGTTGATTGCCCGAATTTTTTTGCCCAGTGCTGGCGCCGGAGGCACCATGGACGATCACCACTGGATCGAACTGTCCCAGGATCCCGACACTGGGATCGAGTCGATCCGCGCGCATTTCCAGGGCCACGCCTATGACCCGCACTGGCACGACAGCTTCCTGGTGGGAATCACCGAGCAGGGCGTGCAGCAGTTCAATTGCCGGCGGGTGCGCCACCTCAGTACGCCCGGCAAGGTGTTCATGCTGGAGCCGGGGGAAATCCACGATGGGCAGGCCCCGACCGAGGAAGGTTTCACCTACTCCATGCTGTACTTCGATCCGGCGTGGCTGGAGCAGCAACTGCGCTTGCTGTTCGAGCAGGTGCCGCAGCACAGCCAGTTGGGCTTCGCCGATACCCTGAGCCAGGACCCGGGCCTGGCAATGTGCATTGGCCAGGCTTTCCAGGCGCTGCACCGGGGCGAGTTGCGTATCGTGCGCCAGAGCGCCACCGACAACCTGTTGGCTGCGCTCACCCGGCACCTCGACTGGCGTCAGCGCCAGGCCTTTGATCCGCGCCTGCCACGGGTGGCCCAGGTGGCGCGTGACTACCTGCAGGCCCACGCCTTTGAAGACATCGGCCTGGATCAATTGGCCCAGGTCTGTGGCGTCGACCGTTTTCGCCTGAGCCGCGCCTTCAAGGCGGCGTTCGGGCTGGCGCCCCATGCCTATCTGATCCAGCTGCGCCTGGCCCGGGCGCGCTTGTGGCTGGCGCGGGGCGAAACCCCGGCGCAGGTTGCCAGCGCCCTGGGCTTTGCCGATCAGAGTCATCTGGGGCGCTGGTTCCGCCGTGCCTATCGGCTCACCCCGGCCGATTACCGCAAGCGCTGCTCAAACCTTCCAGACTGAACCCCGCCGGCGCGCGAGCATGGACCCCTGTCTGATCAAGGAGTCCCTGCCATGCTGTCGTTCCTGCCTTTTCTGTTGTTTGCCTTCGTGGCCTCGATCACCCCGGGGCCACTCAATATCCTGGTCCTGAGTCACGGTTCCCGGCGCGGACTGGTTGCCACCCTGCCGATTATTCTCGGCGCCTGTGTCGCGGCGGCGCTGGTGGTGTTGAGTGTCGGGCTCGGGCTGGGTGAGACGCTGCTGCGGTTCCCGCGCGTGCAACAGGCGATGGTCTGGGCCGGGGCGTTGTGGCTGAGCTGGTTGGCCTGGCAGATCTTTCGCAGTCCACCGCCTGCGCTGGATTCGACCGACACGCGCGACGCCGGTATGGGCGTGCTCGGCGCCGCGGCCCTGCAAGTGATCAACCCCAAAGTCTGGATGATGGCGGTGGCCGTGGCGAGCGTGTTTGCCGGCGACGGGGAACAGGCGCCGCGGATGCTGCTGTTGTCACTGTTGTTCCTCCTGACCTGCCTGCCGTGCATGACCCTGTGGGCGCTGTTGGGCGTGGGCAGCGCCCGGGTATTGCGTTCGCCCCGGGCGTTTGTGCGGATGAACCGTGGGTTGGCGGTGTTGCTGCTGATGTCGGCCTGGTTGGGCGTGTTGGTGTAGGCATCATCGATGTTGAATGGGCCGGCCCCATCGCGGGCAAGCCCGCTCCCACAGTGGTTCTGGGTGTTCGCAGATTTTGGGTACACCTACTTAACCTGTGGGAGCTGGCTTGCCAGCGACGCCTAGAGCAACGTGATTTCGATGCGCTCCTTGCCTTTGCCGGTGTTCTTGCGCTTGAGCTTGAGGGCGCCGATTTCCCCGGTGGAGCGTGGGTGAGTGCCACCACAGGCCATTCGCGCAAATCCTTCGACGTGCCAGTAGCGGCGCTGCGCGGCTTCATCGCTGAAGGCGGTGATGATGGGCAAGTCGGCGCTCAACAAGGTAGCGACCTGGGACTCGATCTGCGGGAACAGGGTGGCGATGCTGGTCTCGCGGGCAAAGTCGATGCGCGCCTTGTCGGCCGAGATATGGGCACCGATGCGAGTGATGTCCGGTTCAAGCTGGTAGACCAGTTGCAGGACCATTTCCGCGGCAAAATGCAGGCGCATCAAGCGGTAGCGCCGCGCCCAGTCAATGCGCATCTCGACCTCGCTGCCCACCTGCAGGCCATGCCCGGTGGGCAGGGTGTAGACAATCTCCAGGCCGTGTTTTTCCGCCGCCAGCACTGCAAGGCCCGCGAGGGTTCCGCTGTCACTCTCCTGGCCACCGGAAAAGGCAAAGAACACTGTCTGTTCGAGACACACCGCATCCCCCTCGACCGCGGTGACCCGCGTTTGCAGCTCGGTTCGATAAGGGTCTTGCCAGAAGAGCTTGTGCGTCGCCATGGTTTGCCACCGTCCTTGAGCAGGTTGATGGCGAAATCATAGAAGGGTTGTTGGCTTCAGGCTTGAACGATCTTGCTCAACGTGTCGGGTTGAGCAAGCACCTGGGTACACACCTCGCGTATGCAGCCGCGCAGCCAGCGATGGGCAGGGTCGGCGTCCATTCGTGGGTGCCAGATCAGCGACAGGCCGATGGCCGGGGTGGGCAGCGGCAAGGTGAAACTGAACAGCTCACTGCGCAAGTGCCGGGTATGGCGCTCGGGCACCGTGGCGATCAACTGCGAGTCGCGGGTCAGCGCCAATGCGGCAGCGAATCCACTGACCAGGGTCGCGATGTTGCGTTGCAGACCCTGGCTATTGAAGGTTTGATCCAGCAGCCCCTTGGCCAGGCCGCGACGGGAAACCAGCACGTGTTGCCCGTCCATGTAGCGGGCAACGGTGATTTGGCCCTGGCTCAAGGGGTGCCCGTGGCGTACCACGCCGACAAAACGATCCTCGAACAACAGGCGAGTGTGCAGCTCGGGGCTGGTCCCAGGCTCGACCACGCCAGTGTCCAGGTCGACGCTTCCCTCGCGCAGGGGGGCGCTGTCCTTGCTGAGCTTTTGCAGGAAGTACACGCGCACACCGGGCGCCTCTGCGGCCAGGCGCTGGATCAATACCGGGCCGAAGTTTTCGACAAATCCGTCGCTGGTGCGCAGCGTGAAAGTGCGCACCAGATGCCCGATGTCCAGCTGTTCGACGGGGCGCAACACGGCGCTGGCGTCCTGCACCAGTTGGCGCACCTGTTCGCGCAGCTCGATGGCCCGTGGCGTCGGTACTAGGCTGCGCCCGGCCCGCACCAGCAGCGGGTCGCCGGTGGTGGTGCGCAAACGAGCCAGGGCCCGGCTCATCGCCGAGGGGCTCAAGTGCAAACGCTGGGCCGCGCGCGCCACGCTGCCTTCGGCGAGCAGGGCGTCCAGGGTAATCAGCAGGTTCAGATCAGGCGTCGACATTGGGCAACGGTAGCACGCTGCGCACCTGGGATGGCGTTTGCTGCAGCTATAAAGTGCAAATGCTGCGTCTTCCGCCTTATCTCACTCAGGCATAGGCTTTCGCCCATCACCGAGCGCAAGGCCTAATCCATGAACACTCTCTCCCCAACAACCGCCGCCCAAGCGCCACCGAGCCGCTGGGCACTGGCCAGCCTGTCACTGTCGATGCTGTTGCCGTCACTCGATACCAGTATCGCCAATGCTGGCCTGCCAGCCCTGGCCGGGACGTTCGAGGCCTCTTTTGCCCAGGTGCAATGGATTGTCCTGGCCTACCTGCTGAGCATCACCACCTTGCTGGTCAGTGCCGGTCGCCTCGGTGACCTCATGGGGCGGCGACGCCTGCTGCTGTGTGGCATCAGCCTGTTCACCCTGGCCTCATTGCTCTGCGGTCTGGCGCCCAGTCTTGGCTGGCTGATCGCAGCACGGGCGCTGCAGGGATTTGGCGCGGCGATCATGCTCGCCCTGACCCTGGCGCTGGTGGGCGAGACTGTGCCCAAGGCGCGGATTGGCAGCGCCATGGGCCTGCTGGGCAGCCTGTCGGCGATCGGCACCACGCTGGGTCCGGCGCTGGGCGGGGTGTTGCTGGTCGCCAGCGGCTGGCAGGCAATCTTCCTGGTCAGCGTGCCGCTGGGCCTGCTCAATGGCTGGCTGGCCTGGCGCTACCTGCCGGCGGATGGGCCGTTCGCCAAAGGCAAACCGCGCGGTTTTGATCTGTCGGGGAGCCTGGTGCTGGCGTTGACCCTGGGTGCCTACGCGTTGGCCATGACCCAGGGGCACTGGGTGCTGTTGCTGCTGGCAGCCGCGGGCGCTGGGCTGTTTGTCTGGCGCCAGGGGCGGGTGGCGGTACCCTTGGTCCGCCTGCAACTGCTGGGCGATCGGCAATTGAGCGCGGGTCTGGCCATGAGCCTGCTGGTGTCCACGGTGATCATGTCGACTCTGGTGGTCGGGCCGTTTTACCTGGCTCGCGGCCTGGGGCTCGATGCCCTGGCAGTGGGGTTGGTGCTGGCGGCGGGGCCCGCAGTCGCGGCCCTCAGCGGTGTGCCGGCGGGGCGCCTGGTCGACCGTTGGGGCACGCGCCGCATGACCCAGGCCGGGCTGTTGGGGATGGCGCTTGGCGCCACGGCGCTGGCGCTATTGCCGAGCGCCAGCGCAGTGCCCGGCTACCTCATGCCGATGCTGTTGCTGACCGCCAGTTATGCGTTGTTCCAGGCGGCCAACAATACCTCGATCATGGCCGGCATCGACCCGCAACAACGGGGCGTGGTGGCAGGCCTGCTCAGCCTGTCGCGCAACCTGGGGCTGATCAGCGGGGCGGCGTGCATGGGCGCGCTGTTTGCCTTCGCCACGGCGGCGGATGTGTCGGTTGCGTCTGCGCCCGCATTGGCCCAGGGGCTGCACGCCAGCTTCGCGGTGGCCACCGTGTTGATCATTCTGGCGTTGCTGATAAGCCATTTTGCGCTGGGCAAACGCGGTCAGTCAGGCACTCCCGACTGATTTTGATCAGGGTCGAGCGTCTCGACGAGCTCGCCTTCAACCAAGCCGTACAGCGCCATCTGATACGTATTTTTCATCTGTACCTGACGCTGTTTCCGGTACAGCCGGGGCGCCACAATAGGGGCGTAACCCTGGACAATTTTTTGGAGGCGCGATGTTCAAGATGGCGATGTTTCTCGGTGGATTCTTGCTGCTGACAATCATGATCGGCGCCCTTGCCACCATTTCCCCGGTGTAATCACTGGTCGATCGTGTCAAATCTTGTAATAACTCTGCGCGGCAGAAAAACCCTGCCGCACTGTAGGATCATGGACCCAATTTTCTACAGGTCCGTATGAACACCCTCCTGGAGCCTCCCAGTCGCTTCGCTCACCTTGCAGCCTCGTTTCCCTCAGTCAGCGCCCGTAGGTCCATCGCGCCTATCACGGTTGCGTTGAACCGCCCAGGCACCTTACTCGCCTGTTGCGCAGCACCCTTTATCCCGAACCAAACCGCCCCCATTGTGCGTTGCAGGGCGTCGTACTCGCGTGCGCGTCAATCGTTCAAGCTGATTCGAGAGAGTAAATAATCCCTATGGAATGGATTGCAGATCCCACGGCCTGGCTTGGCCTGTTGACCCTGATTGTGCTGGAGCTGGTGCTCGGCATCGACAACCTGGTGTTCATTGCCATCCTGGCCGACAAACTGCCGCCCGAGCAGCGTGACCGTGCCCGGGTCATCGGCCTGTCGCTGGCATTGCTGATGCGCCTGGGCTTGCTGGCGAGTATTTCGTGGATGGTGACCCTCACCGAGCCTTTGATCGAGGTGTTCGACAAGGTCTTCTCTGGCCGCGACCTGATCATGTTGTTCGGTGGTGTGTTCCTGTTGTTCAAGGCGACCATGGAGTTGCACGAACGCCTCGAAGGCCACGTTGCCACCCGCACCGGGACGGCCGCCTATGCGCTGTTCTGGCCGATCGTGGCGCAAATCGTGGTGCTGGATGCGGTGTTCTCGCTGGACGCGGTCATTACTGCGGTGGGCATGGTCGAACACCTGTCGGTGATGATGATTGCCGTGGTGTTCTCCATAGGCCTGATGATCATCGCCAGCAAGCCGCTGACGCGCTTCGTCAACGGCCACCCGACGGTGATCATGCTCTGCCTGGGCTTTTTGATGATGATCGGCTTCAGCCTGACTGCCGAGGGCCTGGGTTTCCACATCCCCAAAGGCTACCTCTACGCGGCCATTGGCTTCTCGATCCTGATCGAGCTGTTCAACCAGTTGGCGCGGGCGCGGCGCAAGAAGAGCCTGCAAGGGCACCGGCCGATGCGCGAGCGCACTGCTCACGCAGTGTTGCGTTTGCTCGGCGGGCGCAGCTTGCACGCCGATGAAGTGGGCGAGGAAATTGCCGACATGCTCGAAGGCACTGACGCCGATCAGGTCTTCGATCGCCGCGAGCGGGTGATGATCAGCGGCGTCCTGCAATTGGCCGAGCGGCCGATCCGCAGCGCGATGACGCCGCGGGCGGAGGTCGATTACATTGACCTGGCCGACTCGGCCGAGGCGATCCGGACCACACTGATGCACTCCTCGTACTCGCGGTTGCCGTTGATCCGCGAGGGTCGCATCGATGAGCCGCTGGGCTTCGTCCACAAGAAAGAGCTGCTCAAGGAATTGCTCGCAGGCCACCAGCCCAACCTGGAAGCCATGGCCCGCACGTCGATCAACCTGCTGGAGAGTTTTTCGATCCTCAATGCGCTGGAACAGATGCGCAAGGAGTCGACGCACATCGCCTTTGTGGTGAACGAGTTCGGTGACTTCATTGGTTTGCTGACCATGACCGACATCCTTGAGTCGATCGCCGGCGAGTTGCCGGACGCCAGCGAAATCGAAGGCCCGAACATCGTGGCCCAGGGCAATGGTTTCCTGGTCAGCGGCGCCTTGAACCTGAGCCAGATTCGCCAGCAGATCGGCTTCCAGGCCAAGGCCACGGATGACTACCAGACCCTCGCGGGACTGGTCATGAGCCTGCTGGATCGCCTGCCGGTGATTGGCGACACACTCACCTGGGAAGGGTGGAACCTGACCGTGGTCGAGGTCGAAGAGCGGCGGGTGACGCGGGTATTACTTAGCCCAGTGTTGCCAAGTTGAATGAACGTCCTACGGCCGTTGACGCAGCCCTCACATCCCATCGCGCAGCAACGGCAGGTACCTGGGGCTGGCGGCGATGGAGTTGTGTCCCGTGCCGGGTATGACCTCGAGCCTGGCCACGCCGGGGGCGAACTGGCGTAGCAGACGCTCGGTGCTGGCGCGGGGGATGACCTCGTCATGTTCGGCGGCCAGCAGCAGGGTGGGCACCTGGATGCGCGGGGCGTACTTCCAGGAGTCGTAGCGGTCGCGCAGCAGCCAGTGCACCGGGAAGATTGGCAACTGGCGGGCGGCCAGCTCTTCCAGGCTGTTGTAGGGGGTAATCAGGATCAGTCGCGCCACCGGCCGTTGGCTGGCCAGGCGCACCGCGACCCCAGAGCCTAGACTGCGACCGACCACCACAACCTGTCGGTGCTCGGCGTAGACCTGATCGAACAGTGCCAGCGCATCCGCGGCAATCGCTTCCTCCGAAGGTGAGCCGCCGCTGCCGCCAAAACCCCGGTAGTGCATCAGGTACAGGGCGTGATCGGCAAAGGCCTGGGCAAACTGCGGCAGGTTCGCCGAGACATCCTCGGCATTGCCGCCGAAGTAGATCAGGGCCTGGGGAGCGTCGCGCTGACGGACGCTGACCAGCACCTGGGTCTCATCCACCGCAAGCCTCACTAGGGTTGTCGCGCTGTCAGCGGAACGCGCTTGCGGGTAGTAGATCAGCGCGCGCTGGAACACCCACAGTCCCGCACAGAGCGCCAGGTACAGCGCTACAGCGATGAGCACGATGGACATCAGGATGCGCGACATTCGTCTAACGTTAGTACATCGATCGGACCAGGAGGCATGAACATGCTGACCCGCGCCATTCCTTCCAGCTCCGAACCCTTGCCCATCGTCGGGTTGGGCACCTATCGCGGCTTTGATGCCGCGCCAGGAGAGGCCCCCTACCAGCAACTGCCGGCAGTGCTCAGTGCGCTGTTCGCCAAGGGCGGCACGCTGCTCGACAGCTCGCCGATGTATGGTCGGGCCGAACAGACCAGTGGCGAGTTGCTGTCGATCCACGAGCCGCGTTCGCCGGCCTTCCTGGCGACCAAGGTGTGGACCCGAGGTCGCGATGAAGGCATTCGGCAAATGGAGCAGTCCTTGCGCTTGCTGCAGACTGACCGTGTCGACCTGATGCAGATCCACAACTTGCTGGACTGGCAGAGCCATCTGCCGACGCTGCGAGAGTGGAAGGCTGCCGGGCGGATTCGCTACATCGGCGTCAGCCATTACACCGCCAGCGCCTATGACGAGATTGAGGCCCTGCTCAAGGCCGAGCCACTGGATTTCCTGCAGATCAACTATGCCCTCGATGACCGGGCCGCTGAGAAGCGCCTGTTGCCGTTGTGCCGCGAGCACGGGGTGGCGGTGATCTGCAACCGGCCGTTTGGCGGGGGTGACTTGCTGACCAGGCTCAAAGGCAAGCCGCTGCCGGGTTGGGCGGCACAGGTGCAGGTCAGCAGTTGGGCGCAACTGGCGCTGAAGTTTGTGTTGTCCCATACCGCGGTGACATGCGTGATCCCTGGCACTCGCCACCCACGCTTGATGAGCGAAAACGCCGGTGCCGGTTTTGGCTCGATGCTGACGGGGGCTCAGCGTGAGCAGTTGATTGATCTGATCGACTGACGGATTGCGCCAGGTTGTGCCGAAATCGTCATCGCCCAGGCTTAAAGCGATCAAGCCGGGGGCGGTGGAATGGGCGAGTCTGGACGGTCTGTTCAAGGAGCTGACTATGATCCGACTGTCCCTGGCCGAAGCCCGCGAGCTGGCCGAATCGATCCTGCTGCACAACGGTTTTAACTCCGCCCACGCCCAGGCAGTGAGCAACACGGTGATCGCCGGCGAGCGCGATGGCTGCGCCTCCCACGGTTTGTACCGGGTTCTCGGCTGCGTGAATTCACTGCGGGCCGGCAAGGTCTCGGCCGATGCCGAGCCCCAGGTCATCGACCAGGCGCCCTCGATCGTGCGGGTCGACGCGGCCGGCGGCTTTTCCCAACTGGCGTTCCAGGCCGGGTTGCCGATGCTGGCGGCGAAAACCCGGGCCAACGGGATTGCTGCCCTGGCGATCAATCGCTGTGTGCATTTTTCCGCGTTGTGGGTGGAGATCGAGCAACTCACCGCGGCCGGCCTGGTGGCGTTGGCCTGCAACCCGAGCCATGCCTGGGTCGCACCGGCTGGCGGCAGTCAGCCGGTGTTCGGCACCAACCCGATTGCCTTCGGCTGGCCGCGCGCGGGCCAGGAGCCGTTTGTCTTTGACTTCGCCACCAGTGCAATCGCCCGCGGCGATATCGAATTGCACCGCCGGGCCGGCAAGGCGATTCCCCAAGGCTGGGGCGTGGATGGGCAGGGGCAGCCGAGCACCGATGCCAACGTGGTGCTCGACAGCGGTGCGATGCTGACCTTCGGTGGGCACAAGGGTTCGGCACTGGCGGCCATGGTGGAGTTGATCGCCGGGCCATTGATTGGTGACCTGACCAGCGCCGAATCCCTGGCTTACGATGCGGGCAGCAAATCCTCGCCGTACCACGGCGAACTGATCATCGCCCTCGACCCACGGCGCTTCCTTGGCGACGCCACCGAGCAACACCTGGCCCGTGCCGAAACCCTGTTCCAGAGTATCGAAGGCCAAGGCGCCCGTTTGCCATCGCAACGCCGCTATGAAGCGCGAGCCCGCAGCCAGGTAGAAGGTGTGCAGATCCCCGAGGCGCTGTACCACGACCTGAAGGCGTTGTTGGCCTGAACCCTTAGAAGTAGCGGGCTCCCGCTTGCGGCGCCTGCTTGCGGCGCCCGCTTGCGGCCTGCTTGCGAAGGACTCAATGACGGCGCGGTGAATCAGGCTTTGCGCGTCATCGTTGACGACCATCGCGAGCAAGCCGCAAGCGGGCGCCGCAAGCGGGCGCCCGCTCCTACAGTGATATTAGGTGCCCACAGGTTCCGCATACACCCGCTCACCTGGAGCAACCCGCTTATTGGCTGATGGCTTCACGTTGCTGTTTGCCGTCAACCAGGCGGTTGATGGCCAGTGGGTTGGCGTTTTTCAGGGGCTCGGGCAGTAGCTGGTCGGGGCAGTTCTGGTAGCACACCGGGCGCAGGAAACGCTCGATGGCCAGGCTGCCGACCGAGGTGCCTCGAGCATCGGAGGTGGCAGGGTAAGGGCCGCCGTGGACCATCGCGTCACACACCTCGACCCCGGTCGGGTAGCCGTTGAACAGCACCCGGCCAACCTTCTGCTCCAGCAACGGCAATAGCTCGCCATGGGCCTGCAAGTCAGCGGCTTCGGCAATTAGCGTCGCCGTCAGTTGACCGTGCAAGCCGTGCAGCGCGCGCTGCAATTCAGCGGCGTCGGCCACTTCCACCAGCACGGTGGTCGGACCGAAGACTTCCTCCTGCAACAGCGGGTCACCCTCGAGCAACAGACGGCTGTCAGCCTTGAACAACTGCGGCTGGGCCTGGCGACCCTGTTGCGCGCGGCCGGCGAGGTGGCTGACCTGCGGATGCGCGTGCAACGCTTCGACCCCCCGGGTATAGCTCGCCAGCGTGCCGGCGTTGAGCATGGTTTGCCCCGGCTGCTCGGCCATCAGGGCACTGAGCTGCTCGATGAAGGCACTGAATTCGCCAGAGCGAATCCCGATCACCAAGCCTGGGTTGGTGCAGAACTGCCCGCACCCTTGGACCACCGAGGCCACTAGTTCACTGGCGATTGTCGTACCCCGTACCCGCAGGGCGTCGGGCAGCACCAGCACCGGGTTGATGCTGCTCATCTCGGCGAACACCGGGATCGGTTGCGGGCGTGCGGCGGCCATGTCGCACAGGGCCCGACCGCCTTTTAATGAACCGGTAAAGCCGACTGCCTGGATCGCCGGATGCTTGACCAGGGTTTCACCGACCCCGGCACCGTAGATCATGTTGAACACACCCTTGGGCATGCCGGTCTGTTCGGCGGCGCGGATGATCGCATCGGCGACTCGTTCGGCCGTCGCCATATGCCCGCTGTGGGCTTTGAACACCACCGGGCATCCGGCGGCCAGGGCTGCGGCCGTGTCGCCGCCGGCGGTGGAGAAGGCCAGGGGGAAATTGCTGGCACCAAACACTGCCACCGGACCCACACCGATCCGGTACTGACGCAGGTCCACGCGGGGCAATGGCTGGCGATCGGGCAGGGCGCGGTCGATGCGCGCGGCATAAAAATCGCCGCGGCGCAGGACTTGGGCGAACAGACGCATCTGGCCACTGGTGCGACCCCGTTCGCCCTGAATGCGCGCTGTCGGCAACGCGGTCTCGCGGCTGACCAGGGCGATGAACTGTTCATCCAGCGCCTCCAGTTGTTCGGCAATGGCCTCGAGGAACTCGGCGCGGCGACTGGCCGCCAAGCTGCGAAAGGCCGGATAGGCGCTCGCGGCGGCCTGGGCGGCGGCGTCCACCTCAGCCTCGGTAGCCTGGCTGAAAGCGTAGGACAGGGGCTCGCCGGTGCTGGCGTCGTAACTGCGCAAGGTTTGGCTGCCAGCGGCGCTGCGGGCACCGCCAATGTAGTTGTGGCCGAGAAGGTCGGACATGCAAAAGCTCCTGTGAAAAATGGGGTCGGCTCTGCTGGTTTTGTCGGGGCGGGAACACGCCGCAAGCGGGCACCGCAAACAGGCGCCGCAAGCGGGAGCCGCAAGCGGGAGCCCGCCCCAACAGACAGACCGGGTTACGCCAGTGAGTCGGCGCGGCGTGGGGTGGCGTTCGGGTCGAGGGCGGCGATCCGTGCCGCGGATTCGGCATCCACCAGGTGCAAGGACTTGCCACGGGTTTCCCGAGTCAGGCCGACGGCCACGATGGAGATCAGCGACGCGCCGACCAGGTACCAGGCGATCGGTGTCGAGCTGTGGTACTTGTTCAGCAGGGTGATGGCGATCAGCGGAGCCAGCGAACCGGCGAAGATCGGCGCCACCTGGTAGCACAGCGACAGGGCGGTGTAGCGCACATGGGTCGGGAACATCTCGGCCATCAGCGCCGAGTAGGGCGCGTAGGTCATCGACTCGATGGCCAGGCCCAGGGTAATCGCCGCCATGATCAGCCAGTTGTTGCCGGTGTCCATCAGCGGGAAGCCGATGAAGCCCCAGAACGCGGTGAGTACCGCCCCGGTCAGGTACACCGGTTTGCGTCCGACGATATCCGACAGGTAGCCCATCAGCGGGATCAGGAAGAAATGCAGCAGGTGGGCGCCGAACATCAGGAACAGGATTTCCGAGGTGTCCTTGTGCACCACCAGCTTGAGGTACGTGATGGAGAAGGTCACCACCGTGTAGTAGAGGATGTTCTCGGCAAACCGTGCGCCGATCCCGACCAGCACCGCACGCCAGTGATGGCGCAGGACTTCCACCACCCCCAGTTGTTGCTGCTTGGTCTGCGCCTGGCGAGCCTGGGCTTCCTTGAAGATCGGGGCATCGTCGACGCTGGTGCGAATCCAGTAGCCGATCAGTACCACCACGGCCGAGAACCAGAACGCCACGCGCCAGCCCCAGGCGAGGAATTGCTCCTCGGACAGGTTCGACGACAACAGCAGCAGGGCGACCGTGGCCACCAGGTTGCCCGCCGGAACCCCGGCTTGCGGCCAACTGGCCCAGAACCCACGGCGATTGTCCGGGCAGTGTTCGGAGACTAGCAGGATCGCGCCGCCCCATTCACCACCAAAGGCGAAGCCCTGGATCAATCGCAACAGCACCAGTAACACCGGCGCGGCATAACCGATCTGGTCGAAGCCGGGCAGGCAGCCCATGAGGAAGGTGGTGATACCGACTACCACCAGGCTCAGTTGCAGCAGGCGCTTGCGGCCGAATTTGTCGCCGTAGTGACCGAACACCAGGCCACCCAGGGGACGGGCGAGAAAGCCTACGGCGTACAGGGCGAAGGCGGCGATGATGCCGTCGATGGGGCTGTCGGTCTGGCGAAAGAACAGCTGGCCGAAGACCAGTGCCGAGGCCGTACCGTAGAGAAAGAATTCATACCATTCGGCGACGGTACCGGCCATGGCGGCACCGACGACACGTTTGAGTCCTGCGGGGGTGGTTGCGCTTTGAGTGGGTTGAGCGTTGGACATGCTGGCGTTTCCTGTAGGGGCGCAAAAACAGGCAGCCGGGCCGGACCTGCGAAGGTCCGCCCGGCACTCACTCAGAGACCGACGTCCGGCAACTCCGGACGGTTGGCCAGGGCCTTGGCCATGATCTGCTCGACGAATGCCCGATCGGCTTCCGGCAGGGCCAGGCGTGGCGGACGGGTCAGTGCGCTGCCGCGACCGGCGATGGCTTCACACAGCTTGATGCACTGCACCAGGTCGGCACGGGCATCGAGGTGCAGGATCGGCATCAGCCACTCGTAGATCGGCATGGCTTCGGCGAAGCGCCCGGCCTTGGCCAGGCGGAAGATGGTTTCGCCTTCCTTGGGGAACACGTTGGACATGCCCGAGACCCAGCCTTCGGCACCCACGGCGATGCTTTCCAGGACCACGTCGTCGAGGCCGGCGAACAGCACGAAGCGATCGCCGACTTCATTGCGCACATCGATGAAGCGCCGGGTGTCGCCGGAGGAGTCCTTGAAGCACACCACGTTGTCGCAGTCGGCCAGGGAAATCAGGATGTCCGGGGTCACGTCGTTTTTGTAGATCGGCGGGTTGTTGTAGACCATCAGCGGCACGTCGGCATTTTTCGCCACGTAGCGGTAGTGCTCGGCGGTCTCGAACGGCTTGGAGCCGTAGACCAGCGCTGGCATCAGCATCACGCCATCGACCCCGACCCGGCGCACGGCGTTGGCCACTTTGGCCGCTTGCACGCTGGTGAACTCGGCCACGCCGCAGATCACCGGGACCCGACCGCGGGAAGCGTCGACCGCGACTTCGGTCACGGCGATTTTCTCTTCCGCGGTCAGGGAGGTGTTTTCGCCTACCGAACCGCAGACCACCAGCCCGGATACGCCATCGCGAATCACGTTGGAAATCACCTGGTGGGTTTTTTCCAGATTGATCGAGAAGTCATCGTTGAATTGGGTGGTCACCGCGGGGAAGACGCCACTCCAGTTAATGCGCTTGCTCATTGTTGCCTCCGATTGGTTTTTTGTATTTCGTATACGATATTTTAAATGCCGAAGCTCGGCTAGTGCTTTTTGCAAAATAAACAGGGGTTTTGCTGCCGTTGGTCCGGGCAGACTCAGGCGCCGGGCCAGGTGTCCGACAAGCGATAGCCTTGTGGCCACGGGTCGCTGGGGTCGAGCAGGTGTTGATGGGTGCCGGTGATCCAGGCCCGCCCGGAAATGCATGGGTAGATGGCAGCGCGTCCGGCGACTTCGGTCAGCGAATCGATGCGGCAGTGGAACTCGGAGTCAAGGATCGAGCGGCCGATAAAGCGTTCGCCGACCTGCATCAGGCCCTTGGCGTGTAACACGGCCATGCGTGCCGAGCAGCCGGTGCCGGTGGGCGAGCGGTCGATCTTGCCGGGCTGGATCACCACCGCGTTGG
The DNA here is from genome assembly GCF_900187635.1 of Pseudomonas sp. Irchel 3H3. Lineage (NCBI taxonomy): Bacteria > Pseudomonadati > Pseudomonadota > Gammaproteobacteria > Pseudomonadales > Pseudomonadaceae > Pseudomonas > Pseudomonas sp. Irchel 3H3. The sequence goes on from NZ_FYEC01000013.1 coordinate 94,639, forward strand.
CGCCAGTGGCAATGCCGTTCTCCACCACGATCGGGGCTGCTAGTTGGCAGAAGGAAATGTGCGACCACTCTGGGTTCAGCGGGTGGACGAAGCCCAATTGCTCGTTGGCCGCGCGGGTGATCTTCAGCCCGACCGCCACCAGGTCCGCCGCCTCATCGGGACGAATCGAGAAACCCAGGGCTTGGGCATCGGCGATCACAAAACTGTCGCCGCCGTAGGCGGTATCGACCTGCAGCGATCCCAGGCCTTCGACTTCGATCCAAGCGTCGAGGCGATCGGCGAAGGAGGGCACGTTTTTCACCTCCACCCGTTGCACCTTGCCGTCCCGGCAGTCGGCGACCGCTTCGATCAGGCCGCCCGGGGCTTCGAGTACCAGCCGGGTTTGTGGTTCGGTCATCGGCAATATGCCGCTGTCCAGCAGCACGGTGGCCACGCACAGGGAATTGGACCCGGACATCGGCGGGGTGTCGGCCGGTTCCATGATGATCCAGCCCATCTGCGCCCGCGGGTCCTTGGCCGGCACCAGCAGGTTGACGTGGCGGAACACCCCGCCGCGCGGTTCGTTGAGCACGAAGTTGCGCAGGGTCTGGTCCTGGGCGATCCAGCGCGACTGTTCCCACAGCGTGGCGCCGGGTGGCGGTGCAACGCCACCGACGATTACATCACCGACCTCGCCTTCGGCGTGGCAACTGACGACGTGAATGACTTTTGATGAACGCATGCTGTCCTCCTGTTGTTGTCTGTTTGGGCCTCATCGCGAGCAGGCTCGCTCCCACATTGATCTGTGGCGGCCATCGATTTTGTGTACACCACCCAACCCTGTGGGAGCGAGCTTGCTCGCGATGGTCGCAAGAGCGACGCGTTTATCCAGACTGCACGTGTCATCGTTGACGACCATCGCTGGCAAGCCAGCTCCCACATTGATCTGTGGCGGCCATCGATTTTGTGTACACCACCCAACCCTGTGGGAGCGAGCTTGCTCGCGATGGTCGTAAGAGCGACGCGTTTATCCAGACTGCACGTGTCATCGTTGACGACCATCGCTGGCAAGCCAGCTCCCACATTGATCTGTGGCGGCCATCGATTTTGTGTACGCCACCCAACCCTGTGGGAGCGAGCTTGCTCGCGATGGTCGCAAGAGCGACGCGTTTATCCAGACTGCACGTGTCATCGTTGACGACCATCGCTGGCAAGCCAGCTCCCACATTGATCTGTGGCGGCCATCGATTTTGTGTACACCACCCAACCCTGTGGGAGCGAGCTTGCTCGCGATGGTCGCAAGAGCGACGGGTTTATCCAGACTGCACATGTCATCGTTGACGACCATTGCTGGCAAGCCCGCTCCCACATTGATCTGTGGCGGCCATCGATTTTGTGTACACCACCCAACCCTGTGGGAGCGAGCTTGCTCGCGATGGTCGCAAGAGCGACGCGTTTATCCAGACTGCACATGTCATCGTTGACGACCATCGCTGGCAAGCCAGCTCCCACAGGATTGGGGTTATTTCACCGATTTGAGAAACGTCGCGGTCTCTGCGTGCAGCGGGTTGCCGATGACCTGGTCCGGCGAGCCGATCTCGTGCACCAGGCCGTTGCGAAAGAACGCCACGCGGTCGGAGACATCCCGCGCGAAGCGGATTTCGTGGGTCACCAGAACCATGGTCATGCCGTCTTCGGCGAGCATGCGCATGGTGTCCAGGACTTCGCCCACCAACTGTGGGTCGAGGGCCGAGGTGGCTTCGTCGAACAGCATGTAGTCCGGCGACATCGCCAGGGCGCGGGCGATGGCCATGCGTTGTTGCTGGCCGCCGGAAAGCTTGCCGGGGAAGGTCTTGAGCTTGTCGCCCAGGCCCACGTGAGTCAGTTGCCTGACCGCCAGCTCCTCAGCCTCGGCCTTGCTTTTGCCCAGTACTTTGCGCGGCGCCAGCATCACGTTCTCCAGGACCGTCAGGTGCGGGAAGGCGTTCCATTGCTGGAACACGATGCCGATTTTCTGCCGCAAGCGGTTGAGGTCGGTGCCGTTGCCGTGGACCTCGATGCCGTCGACGCGGATGTTGCCTTTCTGGATCGGTTCCAGGCCGTTGATGCACATCAGCAGGGTCGACTTGCCGGAGCCCGAGCCGCCGATGATCGACACCACCTCGCCCTTGTTCACCGTCAGGCTGACGCCCTTGACCACTTCCAGGTCGCCGAAGGATTTGTGTACGTTGTCGATCTCAATCATTTTCTTGCCACCTTCTTTCCAGACGAGCGCCCAGGCGGGCAACCACCAGGCTCATGACGTAATAGATCAGACCCGCGACGCACAGCACCAACAACGGCTCCTGGATGCGGGTGACGATGGTTTGCGAGGCGCGCAGCAGTTCGACGATGCCGATCCACATCACCAGCGCGGTGTCTTTCATCACACTCAGGACCAGGTTCAGCCAGCCGGGGAAGGCCACGCGGGTAGCCATCGGCAGGACGATCCAGCGCAGGTCCTGCAGGTAGCTCAGACCCAGGGAGCGACTGGCGCGGCGCAGGGTGTAGGGCACCGAGAGCACACCGCTACGCACGATTTCGGTGAAGTACGCAGCGGCGTACACCCCCAGCACGATGCAGCCGACACTGAAGGCGCTGATGTTCAGGCCGACGATGCTTTTCAGCGAGTTGAACAGCACGAACTGGATCAGCAACGGCACGCTGCGAAACACGTCCAGCACCCAGGCCAGGGGCAGGCTGGCCCGTGGCATCAGGGCGCGCAGCAAGCCAAACAGCAGCCCGGCCACGGTGCCGAGGATGATCGACCAGAACGTCAGTTGCAGCGTGACCCAGGCACCGTTGAGCAGGAACAGCAGGTCATTGATCGAGAAGCTGGTGGTAAACATGCTCACTTCCTCAGTAACGGAACAGCCGCCACGACAGCAGTCGGGCCACCGCGACGATCGCCTTGGCAATCAGGTAGTACAGGACCGCGGCAATGGCGAAGTACTCGAAGGTGCGGAACGTCTTGACGTTGTAGTCCTGGGTCACCCCGGTCAGGTCGTTGTTCAGCCCGACGATCACCCCCAGCGAGGTCATCAGTACCGCCCAGACCATTTGATTGGTCAGCGGGTAGAAGACGATGCGCAGCAGTTGCGGGACGATGATCAGGCGATAGGCCTGGAACGCGCTCATGCCCAGCGAGCGTGCGGCGCGCACCTGGGTGTCGGGCACGGCCTTGAGGCCCCCACGAAAGTTTTCCGCCAGGTAGCCGGCGTTGTTGAAGGTGATCCCGGCGAGCAGGGCGAACCACGAACTGACATGCAAGCCGAGCGAACCCAGGCCGAAGTACAGGACGTAGATCTGGAACAGCGACGGGGTGTTGCGGGCAATCGATACCCAGCCGTTGCCGATCCCGCGCAGCAGCGGGTTGCGGGTTTCGCGCATCACCGTCAGGGCCAGGGCGATCAGCACCCCGAAGATCATCGACAGGGCTGCCGTCTCGAAGGTCACCAGGGCGCCGGCAAGCATGTCCGGCAGGGCGCGCAGGGCCGAGCGCCATTGGAAGCTGTAGTCAAACATGCGCAGGATTCTCCAGGCGGGCAGCAGGTTGCAGCCAGGCCGGCAGGCGCCCGCTGGTTGTGGCGGTGCAGGCGGCTTCGACACATTCCTTGAGGCTGGCGAAGTGCACCTTGCGCCCCACCAGGCCGGGTGCGTAGTGGGCGTATTTGCCCGAGTTGGTCATCAGGGTGGTAGCCGCCAGCGGGATCACCGGCTCGCCGAGCATGCACCAGCAGGTGTCGGTGACCAGGGTCGCGCCGAAGGCTTCAATCACCGCGATGTGCCCGGCGGCTCGCGCCTGCTCCAGCACCGCACGGCCGCAGGTGATGGCGACCACCACCGCGGGGTGCTTGTGCCGGCCGCGACACAAACGCGCCAAGTGGCCAAATTCACTCAGGGAAAAGTGCGGGTTGCCCAGGGAGACCATATCGACCCGGCTGTCGCGGGCGCTGTTGAGTTCACGCCAGCTCACCAGCAGGTCTTGCAGGTGGATGTTTTCCTGGGGGAGCAGGACATCGGCCTCCAGCACCTGGCGCGGGTCGAGCGCCTCGGGGGTGACCCCGGCAATATGGAACATCGGCGCCGCCGAAGTAGTGGCGAACGCCGCGCCAAAGGCCTTGAGGTCATCCAGGCTCGGCTGGCGCTGTTCCAGACCCAGCACCAGGGGAATACGACTGCCGGCCAGGGCGCCGATGTGGTAGCCGAGCAGCGGGTAGAACGCGTCGTCCAGGTCCGCCAGTTCGGGTACCTGCACCTGCAGACCGGCCTTGCGCTGGGCGTCCAGGTGGCAGCCGATCAGGGGCGCACGACCGGTGAGGGCAATGCAGATGTCCAGGTAGTCCGGGTACTTGAGGGTCCGTGCGCCGAGCACGCTGTTGGCGTAGACCACGGCATTGGATTCAGCCCAGACAATCTGCTCGCCGGCCTGGGGGGCGCTGTCGAGCAGGTACGGTGCACAGGTGAAGCTCAGTTGTGCGCCCATCGCCATGTAGGCATCTCCCAGGGCACTGGCCGGTACGCCGAGGGCAGGATCGATGCCCAGTTCGCGCCAGCGGCGCTGGTCCACGGAGATCGAATTGAGGGTGGTGGGCACGCGCACTTTCGCGCCCCACTGCACCAGTTGTTCGGCAAACCGCAGGCTGGCCGGACCGGTGTAGATGCAGCCGTCGATGTGCGCCTGGGTGACATCCACCAGGCGTTGCGCGCCCTGCAACCGGGCCATGCGCAGGACGATCTGCATCGCCACTTGCGCGGCCTGGCCATGGTGGCCGGCGAGCAGTGCCTGATCCAGTTCGCTGAGTTCCAGGGTGCTGTGGTTGTCGGGTTTGCGCAGGGCGTTGTCGGGTGCCTGCCAGGCATCTCCGGGTGCTTGCTCGAACAGGCTCAGGGCGCTGTCTTCGACCCGCGCGACCGCCATGCCGCGCAGGGTGGCAAAGGCCTCCCGGCCGATGCACAGCACCGGCAGGGAACGTTGGAAAATCGTCTGCGCCACGAGCACGCCCAGGGTCAGGATCTCATCCGGTTCGGCCAGCACCAGTGCCGCTGGGGCATGACCGTTGCTGATCAACTCCATCAGCACGCTGCTGCCAGTACAGGAGCCGCGGCCGCTGGGAATCGCCAGCACCCGGCCGGCCAGGTGTTGGCCGCTGAGGGGGTGGTGACGGTCGATGACCTCACCGCTGCACGGATCGACCCCGCCCCAGAAACTCAGGCCGACATCGGCGAACAGCAAGGCGCCTTCGGCGGCGCCCGGGACCAGACAGCGCCCGGTCAGAGAAGTGAGCCTAGGCATGCCGGACACCTTAGTAGTAGACCTGAGGCACGGTCAGGTTGGTCGGCGGGATCTCGGTGCCGACCCATTTGACGAACAGCTCTTTGTAGCGCCCGGTGCGCACCTGCTGGTTGACGAACAGGTTGAGGTAGTTGAGCAGGCCGTACTCGTTACGCTTGGCGCCCAACGACACGTAGTCGATCACGTAGGGTGCGTTGCCGGCGATTTTCAGGTTCTTGTATTTGCCCGACTTAATGGTCGCGGCGGCAACTGTGTTGGTCACGATCGTGGCGTCGATGTGGCCCTGGGCGACCGCCAGCAAGGTGTCATTCTGCGACTGGTAGGCGCGGAAGCTGCCGCTGCCCCAGCTCTTCACGTCCTTTTCCAGGGCAATCGCTTCATAGGTGCCGCTGGTGTTGCCGACGGGTTTGCCCTTGATGTCGTCGAAGCTGTTGATGCCGGTGTTGTCGCGGGTCAGCACCACCATCTGGAAGGCGAAGTACGGCACGGTGAGGCCGACGGTCTTGGCCCGCTCCAGGGTGTCGGAAGTGGAGGCAACGATCACGTCGGCACGCCCGGAGACCAGCGCCGGAATCCGGTCGGGGAACGGCGTCTCCACCACTTCAGCCTCGACCCCGAGGATCTTCGCCAGGTCGTGGCAATAGTCCACGTCGAAACCCGCCGGGTTGTTACCTTCATCGCGAAAACCCATGGGCGGGAAGTCCAGGGTCACGGCGCAGCGCAGCTTGCCCGAACCGACGATGTCGTCGAGCTTGTCGGCCTGGGCGGTGGCAATAAAGGAGGTACTGAGCACAGCGCTGAGGGCTACGGCAAATGCGGGGTTTTTCATAGAGGCCTCGTGATGGGTGAAGTGCTGTTGGGTAGCGTATTGGGGATTTCGTATACGATATTAACAATAGCAATCAACGTGCCTGTTTCCAGTGTAAAAGCAGATTTTTTTCTCAGCCCTTGCGGTAGGCGTGCTGCGGCGAATTGGCTGGAGGCAGAGTGACAGCATGGCCGTCGGGTGAGGTGGGGGGGCGGTGTTACATATGGGAGCAATGGGTGGGCGCACGCCCCTTTTAGGAACACCTGGGGCAAGGGGAGAGAGCTGTCGGATGTTCCACCGCAACGACAGCGCGTGGCACCTGATTCAGCGCGGCGTAATGGGGTTCTTCGCGAGCAGGCCGCAAGCGGGCGCCCGCTCCTACAGTGGTTTCGGGTACTCGCGGATGTTGCAGGCACCAAACCTGTGGGAGCGAGCTTGCTCGCGATAGCGGTCTCAAGCTGGTTAGGGTTGGTTATCGCGATACTGGCTTGGCGACAGGCTGGTCAGGGCGCGGAATTGGCGGCTGAAGGCACTGTGGTCGGTGTAGCCGCAGCGCAGGGCGATTTCGGTGATGGGCAGGTCTTTGTCCAGCAATAGTCGCGAAGCTTCCTCGAGCCGCGCCTTGTGAATCATCTGCCGTGGGGTGAGCTGGAACACCCGCTTGCAGTGGCGTTCCAGTTGCGCCACGGAAAACCCGGCGATCGCGGTCAGTTCGGCGAGGCTGATGGGGCGGGCGAAGTGGCTGCGGATATGGGCGTCCACCGCGGCGAGTTTGTGGAATGCCGGATGGTTGGCCTGGGGCAGCTGCAGGTCGCGGGAAATGCCGGCCAGGCCGACTATTTGCCCCTGCAGGTCGCGCAAGGCGAGTTTGTGGGTCAGGCACCAGACCGGTTGGTTGCCGTAATAAAGGTGCAGCTCAAGCTGGTCGGACAGTTCCCGGCCGCTGGCCAGGACCCGGCGATCCTGCTCGGTGTACAGCGGGCCGAAGCGCGCCGGGAACACCCTGTCGGCGGTCAGCCCGAGCAACTCGTCGCTGTGTTTTTTGCCGCAGCGCCGGGCGAGGGTCTGGTTGACGAAGGCGTAGCGGGCCTCGCGGTCCTTGATGAAAAACACCACGTCCGCCAGGGAGTCGAGCAGCGGCGTTATCGCTTGCAGGCTGCTGAGCAAGGTCGGCAGGTCGCAGGGTTTGAAGCTGTTGAGGGTGGGGTACATGGCGCTGAGGGTCTGGTGGCGACCCTCGGGATCATAGTGGCAAGGCGGTCCAACGCAAAGTGCCGGCACGGGATTCAGGGCGCCGACTGCTCATCCAGGCACAGCAGGGTCTCGATTCGCGCCGGGCTGAAGGGTGGGCGGGGTGCCGCGGCCGGCCAGTCGAACAGGTGCTGCACCGCACCGCCGCAGACCCGGCCTTGGCAGGCGCCCATGCCGCAGCGAGTGGCCAGCTTGGCCGAGCGCCAGTTGTGGTGTTCGGTCAGCGCCGCATAGGGCACGTCTTCGCAGCGGCACACCAGGGTGTCCGGTTGGGCCAATGTCTTGAGCTGCGGGTCGAGGGCAAATGCGTTGTTCAAGGCCTTGGCGAATCCCTGCCAACGCGCCCGACGCGGCCACAGCTGCTGGGCCGCCTGGCGCTCGTCCACCGCTGCATGTCCGGCAATCGCGCCTTCCACCAGCGCCAGTTCACTACCACCAAACCCGGTGCATTCCCCGGCAGCGTAATGATCGGTACGGCTGCAGGCCTGCCAGGCATCCACGGCGATGGCCTGGCCGTCGATGGCGCAGTCCAGGGCCTGGCCTAGCTGAATATTGGGGATCAGGCCAAAACCGCAAGCCAGGCGCTGGCATTGCAGTTCAACGATTTTGCCCTGCTGTTGCAGACGCACCCCTTCCAGGCGTTCGCTGCCCAAGGCGGCGAGCACATGGCTGGCGGTGCGGTACTGCGGATCGAACAGGCGCAACGACTGCAGCAGCTTGGCCGGCCAGCGCGGCAGTTGTGTGGCGAACCCGGCCACCGCACTGCGCGAGGCCTGCTCGGCAATGCGCAGCACATGTGCGCCGTGTTGTTTGGCGCTGGCGGCGCTGGCCAGCAACAGTGGGCCGCTGCCGGCGATCACCAGGGTTGCGCCCTGCACCGGCAGGCCACCCTTGATCAGCGCCTGCAGACCGCCGGCGCCAGTGACGCCGGGCAGGGTCCAGCCAGGGAAGGGCAGCAGCAATTCGCGGGCCCCGGTGCACAGGATCAGCTTGTCGTACTCGATCAGCCAGCCATGCTCCGGGTCTTCCACCAGCAACTGTTTTGGCCCGCTACTGGCGATCACCCGGGTGGCGGAGTGAATGCGGATGTTGCTGCAGGCGTCCAGGCGCTGCCGTAGGTTACGGGCCTGGCGCGGCAGATGGGCCTCTGGGCCGTCGCGCCAGATTTGCCCACCCGGCAGCGGGTTGTCGTCGAGCAGGACGATGCGCGCGCCACTGGGCGCGGCTGCCAGGGCGGCGCTGATGCCGGCGGGGCCGGCGCCAATGATCAGCAAGTCGGCGTAGTGCTTCATGGGCGGGTCTCCACCTGCATGCCATCCCGGCACAGGGTCTGGCAGGCCAGGCGCCGGCGGCCGTCGATGGTCACCCGGCACTCCTGGCAAATGCCCATGCCGCACAAGGGCGCGCGGCGCGGGCCGGTGACCGATGTGCGGCTGCAGCCGTCGCCACCCAGGGCCAGCGCGGCGGCCACGCTGGTGCCCTCGTTGACCTGCAGGCGGCGACCGTCGAGCATCAATTCAGGCATACACGGGCTCTCCGAGAAAACGTTGCGGCAGATAGGGTTGGGCGGGCAGGGGCGAGGGTTCGTCGAACAGTTGCGCCACCAGCAAGTCGGCGGTACCGGGGGCCGTCGTCACCCCCAGGCCTTCGTGACCGACCGCCAGCCACAGGCCTTGTTGTTGTGGGTGCTGGCCCACCAGCGGCAGGCCGTCCGGGCTGGCCGCACGCAAGCCGGTCCAGGCGCGAATGCCATTGAGTTGGGTCAGCCCCGGCATGTAGTCACAGGCGCGCCTGAGCATTTTGGCGAGCATCCAGCCCTCGACCTGCGGATCGCTGGTGCCGAACTGCCGGGAGGCGCCGATGAACAATTGCCCGGTCGGCCGTGGCTGGATGTTGCAGGCAGTCGACGGGCCGCTGGCGTTGTGCGCGCTGGTGACGTAACCCAGCTCCACCAGGGTGTGGGTGACGATGCCGGGGTAGCGATCAGTAATCAGCAGATGGCCTTTTTTCGGTTCGATCGGCAGTTCCGGGCACAGTTCGGGGGCCTGCACGCCGTTGGCCAACACCACCGCTGCAGCGCTCAGCCATTGCCCGTCTTCCAGGCGCACGCGGTTGCCGTCGAGTTCGCTGACCCGTGCCCGACGCTGCTGGATGTTCGGTGTTTGCAGCATCCAGTCGGCGGTGGCGGGGGCATAGAGGATGCCGTCGCCATTGATCAGCAGCCCGCCCTCCAGGCCCTCGCGCAACTCGGGTTCGCGTCGGCGCAGGTCGCTGGCGCCGATCAGTTGGCAGGCCACGCCCTGGGCACGCAGGTTGAGGAATTTGCCATGGGCCACGGCCATTTCCTCGGCATTGGCCGCCAGCCACAGGGTGCCATTGCTGCGGTAGGCGCAACTGTCGGGCAGGGCCGGCGCCTGTTCACGCCAGCGTTGCAGGGAATACTGACTCAGGGCCAGTTCGGCCGGGTTGTCGTCGAGCACCAGCAGGTGGCCCATGCCGGCCGCCGTGGCGCCATGCAGGCCGGCGTCCAGCACCAGCACCCGCAAGCCACGTCGGGCCAGCGCCTGGGCACAGGCGGCGCCGATGATGCCGGCACCGATCACGATCACATCGGCTACCTGGCCCTCGCTCACGGGCGAATGCCCCAGGCGAACGGATCGTCCTGCTCGATGATCAGGCTGGCTTCGGCGCTGATGAAGGCCCGCCCGCGAATGGTCGGGATAATGCGTTCGCCCTGCCATTCATAAGAGCCTTCGAACTGGCTGCCGATGACACTGGCCTGGCGCCAGATCTGTCCGGGCGGCAATTTGTCGTCGGCCGCCAGGCACGCCAGCTTGGCGCTGGTGCCGGTGCCGCACGGAGAGCGGTCGTAGGCCTTGCCGGGGCACAGCACGAAGTTGCGGCTGTCGGCGTCCTGGTCGGCGGCGAACAGTTCGACATGGTCGATCAGGCCGCCGTCTTCCCCGCGGATACCCTGGACTTCCAGCGCCTGCTGCACGGCGTAGGTGTAGGCGGTGAGGGCCTCCAGATTGTCGCCGGCGATGGCCAGGCCATGTTCGGCAATCAGGAAGAACCAGTTGCCGCCCCAGGCGATATCGCCGACCACCTGGCCGATACCGGGCACCTGCAGCGCCAGCGCCTTGCGGTAGCGGTAGGCCGGGACGTTGCGCACGCTCACCGATTGGTCTTCGTGCAGGGTCGCCTGCACCGTGCCCACCGGGGTCTCGATGCTGTGCACACCGGGGCCGATCTTGCCCAGGTGCGCCAGGGATGCCACCAGGCCGATGGTGCCGTGGCCGCACATGCCCAGGTAGCCGGTGTTGTTGAAAAAAATCACCCCGGCACAGGCGCTCGGATCCACTGGCTCGCAGAGCAGGGCGCCCACCAGCACATCGCTGCCCCGTGGTTCGAGGACGCAGGCGGCGCGCCATTGGTCGTGGTGCTCGGCCAGCAGCTGGCGCCGCTCGGCCATGCTGCCACGGCCCAGATCAGGAAAGCCGGCGGTGACCAGGCGGGTCGGTTCGCCGCCGGTGTGGGAGTCGATCACGGTGATGCGTTTCATGGGAGGGCCACGTCCGTTCAGATGAGTGAACAGAAGAGTGGCCTTTGCAGCGGGGTGCCGGCTTGATGGATTTACCTGCTGCCGATGACGAAATCGGCACAGTGCAGCGCAAAGTCAATGGGCGTGGGGCAGGTGCTCGAACAAGGTCTGGCAGACCCCGGCGATGTGCTCATCGAGCAGCTTTACCGCCAGGTCGACGTCGCCGGCCCGGCAGGCCGCGAGGATTTCCCGGTGTTCGTGGTCGGCGCGTTCCTTACCGGCCGACAGGCTCATCTGCATGCGCAGGTAGCGTTCCAGCTTGTCGTTGACCGAGCGGATCAGGCTGACCAGGAAGGGCCGTTGCGCCGGCTCGTAGAGGCAGGCGTGCAGTTGCCAGTTGAGCTCGGCCCAGCGCCCGACGTCATCTTCGCCAATGAACTCCTGGCAGATACTCTCGGCCCGGGCGAAGGTGGCTTCGGTCATGTTGGGAATGGCCAGGCGCAGCACCTTGTCTTCGAGCAGCATGCGCACCTCGAACATCTGCGCCAACTCGGCATCGGAGATGCGCGTGACCATCGCCCCGCGATTGCGCTGGAACATCACCAGGCCTTCGGCCTCCAGGCGCTTGAGGGCTTCGCGCACGGGGATCTTGCTGACGTTGAACTGGCGCGCGATGTCATCCTGACGAATCGGTTCATCCTCGGCAAAATGCCCGGCGACAATGGCGTCGCGCAGATGGCGGGTGATGATTTCCGAAGTCGAAGGCGTATTGCCTAGGTCGGGAGCGTTGAGTCTGGATTGGGTCACGGCGGCGAATCTTCGGAATGAGGTTGCTATAGGGTATACGAAATTCGGTTTTTCTTCCTTTCACCCCACAGCACCTCAGGCCGTGACCCGTTCCTCGTCGCGCAGTTGCAGGCTCAGGTCGTCACAGCTCTGGGACCAGGCGGCCAACCACTCGGGCAGCGACGGTGACTGCGGAGCCAGGCCCATCTCCTCGACGAACTCGCTGGGCGCTACCGTGCCTTTGCCGGACCGGAACAGCCCGCGCATCACCACCACGCCCACCACCCGGCCGTTGCTGACGAAGCGGTGCTCCATAAAATTCCATTTGGCGTCCCAGGCGAGTATCCGCGTGTGGATCTCGAAGCGTTCGAACAGCTTCAGCTCGCGGCGGAACTTGCCCCAGACATCACCGACTATCGGCACCGCCTTGTGCCGCAGGGCCACGCGAAATGCCCCGCTGCGCAGTACGTAGTCCATGCGCCCGACATCGGCCAGGGTGAAATAGCGACCGTTGGTGACGTGGCGGTTGAGGTCCAGGTCTAGCGGCCAGACGCGCATGCGCACGACGGTGGTGGCCAGGCCGTTCACCGGTTGGCGCCACGGTCGACGAAACAGCATGCACAGCAAGCGAAACCACAGATTCATACGAGGTACCTTTTATGGAGCTGGTTGGCCAGCGAAAGCGTATTCCCGGAAACGGGAGCCAGGAAAACAATCGCTGCACTGTAGAGCTGGCCAATCGGCTAAGCTAGGTGCACAAATGACTTAAACCATGCGAAAAGCGCAAACGAGTCCTCCATGCATATCACCCTGCTACTGGCCGAGCACTGTTCTGCCGTCGCCGCCACCATTGCCCTGGAAGTGCTGAATGCGGCCAACCTGTTCAGCGACAGTCCGCCATTTGAGGTGGTCAGCGCTTCGCTCGACGGCGCTCCTGTTGCCGCTGGGGGAGGGCAGATGTTGCGGGTCGATCATGGGCTGGCCGAGATCCACCGCACCGACCTGGTGCTGATTCCCGGGTTCCTCTTCACCCTCAAGGATGCCTTGCCGACCTTCGCCGTCTATGGGCCGTGGCTGCGGCAACAGCACCAGCAGGGCGCCGTGATGGCGTCGATTTGCACCGCGTCGTTCATGCTGGCCGAGAGCGGTTTGCTGGATGGTCGGCGCGCCACCACCCATTGGGCGTTTGCCGACTACATGCGCCGGCGTTACCGCGAAGTCGATCTCGACGAGGACCAGATGATCTGTGAAGACCAGCAGTTGATCACCAGCGGAGGGGCCAGTGCGGCGATTGACCTGCTGCTGCACCTGGTCCGCCGCTTTGCCTCACTGGAGCTGGCCCACACCTGTGGCAAGTACCTGCTGATCGATAACGTGCGCCGCGAGCAAACGGTGTACGCGCTGTGGTCCTTGCCCAAGAACCATGGCGATGGCGAGATCCTGCGGGTCCAGGAGTGGCTGGAGGAGCGTTTTGCCCAGCCGCTGTTGATCGACGACATCGCCCGGCAATTCGGCTTCGGGGTGCGCAACTTCAAGCGGCGCTTCAAGGAAGCCACCGGCTCTACGCCCATTGCCTACCTGCAAACTCTGCGCCTGGAAAAGGCCAAGCAACTGCTGGAATCCACCCGCATGACCCTGGACAGCATCACCTACGCGGTGGGTTACGCCGATGGCAATTCTTTTCGCCGACTGTTCCAGCAACGGGTTGGCCTGTTGCCGGCGGCCTACCGCAAGAAATTTCAGCCGAGACTGGGCTGAGGCCGGGTCGCGTGCTCCAATAGCCGCCCACACTGCTGGTCAGCAATAACCGATGGGATCCACAGGATGAAGAACACCGTAGCACTGACGCTCGCCTGGCTGCTCAGCACCGGCGCCTGGGCCGCGAGCGATGTGCCGGCCGGCGAGAAGCTGTTCAACCGCACATGCGGCGGCTGCCATCAGGTCGGCGAATCGGCGCGCGCCTCGTTCGGCCCGCAGCTGAACTCGATTTTCGGCCGCCCCAGCGCGAGCACCACGGATTATCAGTACTCCGACGCCATGCGCGCGGCCAACCTCGTCTGGACCCGCGAAACCCTCACCGCCTATCTGGAGGCGCCGAAAAAAGTCGTGCCGGGCACCCGCATGATTTTCTGGGGCCTGAGCGATCCGCAGAAAATCGACAACCTGCTGGCCTACCTGCAGACCTTCCAGGCGCAGTGACCGCTCATCAGCGCCCCAGGACCAGGCGGTAATCGAGCTTGCGTGGGTCTGCGGCGGGTCGTGGTTCAAGGACAAATCCGCAGCGTTCAAGCACCTTGCTTGAGCCGACATTGCGTTTGTACACATCCGCCAGCAGGTGCTGCAGTTGCCAGCGCTCGCGGGCCTGGTGGATCAGTTGCCGCAGGGCCAGGGTGGCCAGGCCCTGGCCGCAGAAGCGGTGATCGATCCGATAACCGACCTCTGCACAGCCCAGGGTCGAGTCGATATCTTTCAGGTTGGCCCGCCCGACAATGCCCTGCGTGGCTTCTTCGAGCACCAGGGGCTGCCAGGTCCCTTCGGCAAACCCGCGCAGATAGTCCTCGACGTGCGCGGTAATCCCCGGCACTGAGTAGAAGTCAGCGGCGCGCGGATCGATCTGCGATTCGAACCAGTCGCGGTTGGCGATTTCAAATCTGAGCAAGGCTTGGATGTCAGTCTTGAGCAGTGGGCGAACGCGCACGGTTGGCATTGGCTTGTTTCTCCTTGCTTGAGCAGTCCTGCTGTTGAATGGTGAGTGAAGAGTTGTGCTGTGCCGATCGAGCCGCAGTTTGCCACAGCCAGGGTTCATCCCTCTGCTGCCAGTCCTGCAGTCTCCACTGGCATCCGTGCGCGGCCGCTGAGCTTGAGCCACACACCAAATTCCTGCATCACCGCCACCACCGGGCGGAGGCGGTTGCCGTCTTCGGTCAGTTCATATTCGACTTTGACCGGGACGCTCGGGTACACCGTGCGTTTGACCAGGCCGACGTCTTCCAGGGCGCGCAGGTCCAGGGTCAGCATCCGCTGGGAGATCCCGGGGACGTCACGGCGCAGTTGATTGAAGCGCTTGGGGCCATCGAGCAGGTAGGACACCAGCAGCAAGCGCCAGCGGCCACCGAGCAGGCGCATGGCTTCTTCGACGGAGCAGCCGGTCACGTTGTGTTTCATCGAGCCTTCCTCAGGGTGCGGGCAGGTATATTTTATGTACCTAGATGATAAAAAAGTGCCTTCTTCCGTTTATATACCTGATCGCCAAGAATGTGGCTTCACCCTTTTTGGAAGTCGCCCATGAAGCTGTATTACATCCCCGGTAGTTGCTCGCTGTCGCCGCATATCGTGATTAATGAACTGGGGCTGGACGTCCAGTTGCTCAAGGTCGATCACCGCCAGCACACGGTGGTGGGCGAAGGTGATTATCTGCAGGTCAACCCGCTGGGCTATGTGCCGATCCTGGAACTGGACGATGGCACGCGGTTGCGAGAGGGGCCGGTGATTGTGCAGTACCTGGCGGATCAGCGGCCCGAATCCGCGCTGGCACCCGCCAATGGCACGCTTGCGCGGTACCGGTTGCAGGAGTGGTTGAGTTTTCTCTCCTCGGAGATCCACAAAGGCTTCATCCCGTTGCTGTATGCCGGGTTGGCCGGCAAGTATGTGGACACCGCCAAGCCCAAGCTTGAACAGCGTTTTGCCTGGATCGACGAGCAACTGGCGGACCGTGAGTATTTGCTCGGCGAGCGGTTCACGGTCGCCGATGCCTACCTGTTTGCCCTCATCGGTTGGGGCCAGGCGGGGTGGTTGCGCTCTTACTACAAGGCCGATATTCACTTCGACGGATTGAGCCATCTCGAGGGGTGGTACGCCCGGGTCTATCAGCGGCCGGCGGTGAGGAGGGCGCTGTTGCAGGAGGGGTTGGAATGAGTGGTGGGAGCGCTCCGTTTGCCCGCGATGGTCGTCAACGATGACGCGTGCTTCCTGAGTAAATGCGGCGCTCTCAGGTTTTTCGCGAGCAGGCCGCAAGCGGGCACCCGCTCCTACAAGCAGGCAATCAACCGCCAGGCCGGTCGAGGCTCGCCAGGGTGTGATCGCGGCGCTCGGGGGATTCACCACTGAGCTCCCACAACAGTGCGGTGATGGTTTGCCCGTCTAGCGTGCCCTGGGTTTGTAGTCGCTGCGCCAGCGTGCTGACAGCCGGCCAATAGCGCTGCAGCAGGCACTGGGAGCGGGCGATGGCGCGGGAGTGGGCGTCGAGCAACTTTCGGGCAGGCAGCAGGCTGATCAACTCTTCGCCCCGCAGCCAGTCCCCTCGGCCTCCACTCTTGAAGCACTGCTCGGGCGGTGCTTGCTGGTAGATCGCTTCAGCTATCGGGCCGGCAAAACAGTTGAGCAGGTCACGCTCGATCCACTCCACCATCGACGGCAGGTATTCCGCCACCCCGGGGGCCTCGGCGGACGGACGCAGGACAAAATAGCTGGCTTCCACCAGGCCCTCGACCTGCTGCAGATTGCCGTGCAGATCCAGCATCGGGCCGCTGGCGGCTTCGGCCGGGGTGCGAACGGTGACCCGTTCGATTGGCCGGCCATTCCACCAGAAAGCCAAGGCATGGCCCGCTTCGTGGAATGCCGTGGAGCATGCGCGCGTATTCATGGTCGGGACCTCGCCCGTACAGCAGAACGCTGACAGCCTTGATGCTTGCACGGCGTTATGGGCGCGGATAAAAGATTATCTCTATCGCCAAGCAATACTGGCGCTATTTGCCCTGTCCATGACTGGGGACTAGCCTTAATCCTGCGCTGGCGCGAGCCGGCCGGATTAGCGCTGACTAGGAGACAGGAAGACGTTGCACGTTTACCAGGCCTAACGTTGGTCACCGTTGCCGGCAAGCTGATTGCCGCGCGCATGTTTTGCCGTGTGACCCTCCCGATCGGTTGATCGAGCTCTCGGCCCTGCAGCCTATGTCATTGATTTCGCTCGTCGCTATATCGCGCCCATCCCGGGCCGAATAGCTGGATGAATTCGACCAAAGGTAGCTCACACATGGCAACTGAATCGAAATGCCCGTTCAATCACGCCGCTGGCGGTGGCACGAAGAACCGCGACTGGTGGCCGAACCAACTGAACCTGAACATCCTGCACCAGCACTCTTCGCTGTCCGACCCGCTGGACCCGGGGTTCAACTACGCCCAGGCGTTCAAAAACCTCGACTTTGCGGCGCTCAAACAAGACCTCAACGCACTGATGACCGACTCCCAGGACTGGTGGCCGGCGGACTTCGGCCACTACGGGCCGCTGTTTGTCCGCATGGCCTGGCACGCCGCAGGCACCTACCGCACCGGTGACGGCCGGGGCGGGGCGGGTTCCGGGCAGCAGCGGTTTGCCCCGCTCAACAGTTGGCCGGACAACGTCAGCCTCGACAAGGCACGCCGCCTGCTGTGGCCGATCAAGCAGAAGTACGGGCAAAACATCTCCTGGGCCGACCTGATCGTCCTCACTGGCAACGTCGCGCTGGAGTCCATGGGCTTCAAGACCTTCGGTTTTTCCGCCGGGCGAGCGGACGTCTGGGAACCGGATGAAGATGTCTACTGGGGCTCGGAAAACAAGTGGCTGGGCGGTGACACACGCTATGGCAAGGATCAGGAACCGATGCAGGAACCTGGCGACGGCACCCTGGTGGCCGAGCCTGACCTGCATGGCGAGGAAGAGAGCCGCACCGACCAGGGGCGCAACCTGGAGAACCCGCTCGCCGCTGTGCAAATGGGCCTGATCTATGTCAATCCGGAAGGCCCCGAGGGCAATCCGGACCCATTGGCTTCGGCCAAGGACATCCGCGAAACCTTCGCGCGCATGGCCATGAACGATGAAGAAACGGTGGCCCTGATCGCCGGTGGCCACGCCTTCGGCAAGACCCACGGCGCAGGCCCAGCCGATCATGTTGGCGCCGAACCGGAAGCCGCCGGCCTTGAGTTGCAGGGCCTGGGCTGGAAAAGCACCTTCGGCACCGGCAAGGGCGGCGACACCATCACCAGCGGGCTGGAAGTGACCTGGACCACCACACCGACCCGCTGGAGCAATAACTACCTGGAAAACCTCTTTGGTTTCGACTGGGAGCCAAGCAAAAGCCCGGCGGGCGCCAACCAGTGGACGGCGAAAAACGGTGCCGGTGCCGGGACCATTCCCGATGCCCATGACCCCTCGAAACGGCGCAACCCGAGCATGCTCACTTCGGACCTGGCCCTGCGTTTCGACCCGATCTACGAAAAAATCTCGCGTCGGTTCCTCGACAATCCCGAGCAACTGGCCGACGCCTTCGCCCGCGCCTGGTTCAAGCTGATCCATCGCGACATGGGCCCGCTCTCGCGCTATCTCGGCCCGGAACTGCCCAACGAAGAGCTGCTGTGGCAAGACCCGATTCCTGCGCTTGACCACGCCCTGGTCGACGACAGCGATGTCACCGCGCTCAAGGGTAAAATCCTGGCCTCGGGCCTGAGCGTGGCGCAACTGGTGTCCACCGCCTGGGCCGCGGCCTCGACCTTCCGTGGCTCGGACAAACGCGGCGGCGCCAATGGCGGGCGCCTGCGCCTGGCGCCACAGGTGTTCTGGCAGGCCAATCAACCCGAGCAACTGTCCCAGGTGCTGGGCAAACTCGAAGCCGTGCAGCGCGAGTTCAACAACGCCCAGGCCGGTGGCAAGAAAATCTCCCTGGCGGACCTGATTGTCCTGGGCGGCAGCGCCGGGATCGAGCAGGCGGCAAAAAACGCCGGGCACAGCCTGACGGTGCCGTTCACTGCGGGGCGCATGGATGCCAGCCAGGAGCAGACCGATGTCGAGTCGTTCGGCTTCCTCGAACCGATCGCCGATGGCTTTCGCAACTACCTCAAGACCCGTTACCGGGTGTCGGCGGAGGCGTTGCTGATCGACAAGGCGCAGTTGCTGACCCTCACCGCACCGCAAATGACTGCCCTGGTGGGCGGCTTACGCGTGCTCGACACCAACGTCGGCCACACCGCCCACGGTGTCTTCACCCAACGGCCGCAAACCCTGAGCAACGACTTTTTTGTCAACCTGTTGGACATGGGCGTGGAGTGGAAACCCACCTCGGACAGCAACGAGACCTTCGAAGCCCGCGACCGTAATAGCGGGGCAGTGAAATGGACCGCCACCCGCGTCGACCTGGTCTTCGGCTCCAACGCGCAACTGCGTGCGCTGGCGGAGGTGTACGCCAGCAGCGACGGCCAACAGACGTTCCTCAAGGACTTCGTGGCGGCCTGGACCAAGGTGATGAACCTGGATCGATTCGAGTTAGATCGCGGCGTCTAGAAGGAAGGTTGGCAGAACCCTGGTAATACCCGTTGGAAGTGCCTCGGCTGCCCTCCGGCTCCTACATCAGCGGAGGGCATCCAGCGACCATACACCTTGGCGATCATGGTCCAGTCTTGGTGGCCGAGGTGCTTGGCGACCCACATTGGATTCTCGCACCCTGCCGCCAGCGAGGAAGGTCAACTCCTTCTGCTTGAGCAACGCTTCTCGCGCCGGAGCCAGCAACTTCACTGTGCGCCTCCCAGCTAACGTCTTGGTCGACTCTCCTTTGCAGCCCGCGTCTTGGCCCTGACGATCCTTATCTCCCCCGCGATCCAATCGAGATCCCCCCATTCCAGGGCGATCAGTTCGCTAGGTCGTAGACCTGTCCAGAAAGAGAACTGCAGTTGCGGCCACGTTTCGCCCCTGGCTGCTGCCAAACACCCCCATCCGCATACCGCTTGACCTTTCCCTAATGACAAGCCGGATAAAACCTCAAATCTAGGTTCGTCCTGAAAATCACAAGGAGGTACGCGATGTATGGCAAGCGATTAACCCTGGTCGCTGTGGCGGTAGCGGGCGTGTTCACGCTGGGTGGCTGCAAGGAGGGCGCGCCTGCGGCCGAGGCTGCCAGGCCGCCTGGCGTGCCGGTGGCCGAGGTGGTTGCGCAGGCGGTGACTCCGTTTGTCGAATACACCGGTTCGTTGACCGCGATTGATCAGGTTGAACTGCGTCCGCGGGTCAGTGGTTACCTGCAAAGTGTCAGCGTGCCTGAGGGGCAATCGGTAGCCAGGGGCAGTCTTTTATTTGTGATTGACCCGCGGGAGTTTCAGGCGGCGCTGAACGCTGCCAAGGGGCGTTTGCGTGAGGCTGAGGCCAACGCGTTGCTGGCCCAGGCCGAGCATGGCCGGGCCGAGCAGCTGTTCGCCAAGAAAGTGGTGGCACGGGATCGCCTCGACACCGCCATTGCCTCGCTGAATGCGGGCAGGGCTCAGGTCGACGCCGCCAAAGCTGCACTGGACGCCGCGCAACTGGACTTGAGCTATACCCGCGTTACCGCGCCCATCAGCGGCCGCGTCGATCGTGCCCTTGTCACCGAGGGCAACTACGTCACCCGTGGGGTGACGCCGCTGACGACGATCGTCTCCATCGACCCCTTGCATGTGTATTTCGATGTTGACGAGCGCACCTACCTGCGCTCGCTTGCCGCGACTCGGGAGGTTGCCGCGTCGAAAGGGGAGAAGGCCGCCAAGGTCATGGTGGCGATGCTCGACGATGCAAGTTATGCACGGGCCGGGCGTGTCGACTTCCTGGCGAACGCGGCCGATCGCAAGACCGGCACCGTGCGCGCGCGTGCCGTGGTCGACAACCCGGATGGGCGCCTGACGCCCGGGCTGTTCGCCAAGGTCAAGCTGGACACTGGCGCGCCGCAACCCCGGGTGCTGGTGGCCGACCAATCCATTGGCACTGACCAAGGCCGCCGCTATGTGCTGGTGGTCGGCGCAGGTGACAAGACCGAGTACCGTCCCGTCGAGCTGGGGCCGATGGCCAACGGCCTGCGGGTGATTGAGCAGGGCCTGCAACCGGGGGACCGCATTGTCGTCAAGGGGCTGGTGCGCCCCGGCATGCAGGTGACACCGCTGGCCGCCAGCATTGAGGGGGCGCTGCTGGAGGCGCCGCTGGTCCTGGGGGGCGTGCAATGAACTTCCCACGCTTTTTCATTGACCGGCCGATCTTCGCCATCGTGCTGTCGGTGTTGATGATGATCGCTGGCATCGTCGCCTTCTTTCATTTGCCGCTCAGCGAATACCCGGCCGTGACGCCGCCCACTGTGCAAGTGACCGCTTCTTATCCGGGCGCCAACCCACAGGTGATCGCCGAGACGGTAGCGGCGCCACTTGAGCAGGTGATCACCGGGGTCGAGGGCATGCTGTACATGACGTCGCAATCGGCGACCGATGGCCGCATGATCCTGACCGCGACATTTGCCCAGGGCACGAACGCGGACATGGCGCAGATCCAGGTGCAAAACCGCGTCTCGCGGGCCCTGCCGCGCCTGCCCGAAGAGGTACAGCGCCTGGGCGTGGTGACGCAGAAGACGTCCCCAGACATCCTGATGGTGGTCCATCTGCTGTCGCCCGATCAACGATATGACCCGCTCTACATTTCCAACTATGCCTACCTCCAGGTGCGCGACGAGCTGTCGCGGATACCGGGAATCAACGACGTGCTGGTGTGGGGAGCGGGCGAGTACAGCATGCGTCTGTGGCTCGACCCGGACCTGATCGCCGCGCGTGGCCTGACCGCAGGCGATGTGATTACGGCGGTGCGTGAGCAGAACGTGCAAGTGGCGGCCGGCTCGGTCGGCCAGGCGCCTGATTCCAGCGCGGCATTCCAGGTCACGGTCAATACCCTCGGCCGTCTGACGGACGAGGAACAATTCGGCGACATCATCATCCGCACCGGCGATAACGGCCAGGTGACGCGTCTGCGCGATGTGGCCCGCATCGAAATGGGCGCCGATGCCTACGCACTGCGCAGCCTTTTGGATGGCGAGCCGGCCGTTGCCTTGCAGATCATCCAGAGCCCGGGCGCCAACGCGCTCGATGTGGCGCAGGCGGTGCGCGATACCATGCAGCGCCTGGAGGCCAACTTCCCCGAGGGGCTGGTGTCACGGATTGCCTACGACCCGACCGTGTTTGTGCGGGCATCGCTGGAGTCAGTGGCCATCACCCTGATGGAAGCGATCCTGCTGGTGGTCCTCGTAGTGGTGGTGTTCCTGCGTAACTGGCGCGCGTCGCTGATCCCGTTGATGGCCGTGCCGGTGTCGATCATCGGCACCTTCGCGGTCATGCACCTGATGGGTTTTTCCCTCAATACCCTGTCGTTGTTCGGCCTGGTGCTGTCGATCGGGATCGTGGTCGACGATGCAATCGTGGTGGTCGAGAACGTCGAGCGGCATATCGAGAATGGCGAGGAGCCTGCGCAGGCGGCGCGGCGAGCGATGGGCGAGGTGACCGGACCGATCATCGCTATCACTTCGGTACTCGCTGCCGTATTCATCCCCACGGCGTTCCTCAGTGGCCTGCAAGGCGAGTTCTACCGGCAGTTCGCGCTGACCATCGCGATTTCCACGATCCTGTCGGCGGTCAACTCCTTGACCCTCAGCCCGGCGCTGGCCGGACTGTTGTTGCGCCCGCGCGGCGCAGCGGTGGTGCATGACCCGCGCAGCCTGCGCGGTCGCGCCGCGCACCTGGTGCAGGTGCTGAGCCGGCCGTTTCACCGCGCACCGCAGGCGTATGGCAACACGGTGCGCAAGGTGGCGGGCCGTCGCGGCGCGGCGTTGTTGGTCTATGCCGGGTTGCTGGCGCTGACCTGGTTCGGCTTCAGTGCTGTACCGGCCGGTTTCGTGCCGATGCAAGACAAGTACTACCTGGTCGGCATCGCCCAGTTGCCCAATTCGGCTTCGCTGGATCGAACCGATGCGGTGGTGCGGCAGATGTCGAAAATCGCCCTGGATGAACCGGGAGTCGAAAGCGTGGTGGCGTTCCCTGGGCTGTCGGTCAACGGCTTCGTCAATGTCCCGAATGCCGCGGTGATGTTCGTCATGCTCGATCCGTTCAAGGAGCGTACCTCTCCCGACATGACGGCGGTCGCCATCGCCGGGCGCCTGCAAGCCAAATTCGCAAGCATTCCCGACGGTTTCCTCGGCGTGTTCCCGCCGCCGCCAGTGCCCGGCCTTGGGGTCACCGGAGGCTTCAAGCTGCAGGTCGAGGACCGTGGCGGGGTCGGGCTCCAGGCGCTGGTGCAGCAGACCCAGATGCTGATGACGAAAGCCACCGAGTCGGGTCAGGTCGTCGGGTTGATGACCAGTCTGGACGTCAACGCGCCCCAGTTGAATGTTGATATCGACCGCACCCAGGTCAAGAGCCAGGGTGTGCGCCTGGCGGATGTGTTCGAGTCGTTGCAGGTCTACCTCGGTTCGCTGTACGTCAACGACTTCAACCGTTTCGGCCGCACCTACAAAGTGACCGCCCAGGCGGATGCGGACCACCGCATGCAAGCCGAAGCCATCGGCCGCCTGCAGGTGCGCAATGCGGACGGGGACATGCTGCCGTTGTCGGCGTTTGTCACCGTCACCCCGGGGTCCGGCCCCGATCGGGTGATTCACTACAACGGCTATCCCTCGGCCGACATCTCCGGCGGAGCGATGCCCGGTGTGAGCTCTGGGCAGGCCGTGGCACTCATGGAGCGTCTGGCGCAAGAGGTGCTGCCCGAAGGCGTGACCTATGAATGGACGGACTTGACCTACCAGCAGAAGCTCGCAGGGTCATCGGCCCTGTTCATTTTCCCGTTGTGTGTGTTGCTGGCCTACCTGATCCTGGCCGCGCAATACAACAGCTGGCTGCTGCCCCTGGCGGTCTTGCTGATTGTGCCCATGTGCCTGCTCAGCGCGATCATCGGGGTCTGGCTGGTGGACGGCGACAACAATGTGTTCGTGCAGATCGGGCTGGTGGTGCTGGTCGGCCTGGCTGCGAAAAACGCCATATTGATTGTCGAGTTCGCGCGCAGCCTTGAAGCCGAAGGTGCCAGCCCGCTGGAAGCGGTTATCCATGCGTGCCAGTTGCGCCTGCGGCCGATCCTGATGACCTCGCTGGCGTTCATCGCTGGCGTGGTGCCCCTGGTATTCGCCAGCGGCGCCGGGGCCGAGATGCGCCATGCCATGGGAGTCGCAGTGTTCGCCGGCATGCTGGGGGTGACGCTGTTCGGCCTGTTCCTGACGCCGGTGTTCTACGTGGTGATGCGCAGCCTTGCGCTGCGCCTGGAGCGCAAGGGTTCGAGTCCGAAGGTGCAGATGGAGGAGCGCGTGTCATGAAACTGGCCTATCAAGCGTTTCTGTTGTCGTCGCTCCTGGTGTCCGGCTGCGCTGCGGTGGGGCCTGATTATTCCGCGCCCGTGCTGCCCGCCGCGCAACGGCCGGCGAGTTTCGGTGCGCCCATCGCCGGCCTCGGTACGGGCGATGTCGAGGTGCAGTGGTGGCGTGTGTTTGATGAGCCCGCACTCAGCCAATTGATCCAGCAGGCGCTGGCGGCCAACCACGATATCGGCATCGCCGCCGCGCGGCTCGACGAAGCCAAGGCAATGTTGCGCGAGAGCCGCCAGGGATTCTTGCCCAGCGGCGGTGCAGCCCTCGGTTATGAGCACCGACAGCGCAGCGAAGTCGAGACCCCGTTCGGCCAGCAGCGCTCAGTGGAAACCACTCGTGCGGCAGTAGATGCCGCCTGGGAAATCGACTTGTTTGGCCGCGTCCGGCGCTCGGTGGAGGCCGCGCAGGCCCAGGCGGGATCGCGTCAGGCGCTACTGCGCAGCGTGCAGGCGAGCGTCGCCGCCACCGTCGCCGCGACCTGGTTCGAGCTGCAAGGGATCGAAGCCGAACAGGCGGTGGTAGCGGACATCAGTCAAAGCCAGCGCGACAGCCTGGGTCTGGTGGAGCACTTGGTCAGCGTAGGGGCCGCCACCGAATTTGATCGGCTGCGTGCCGAGGCATTGCTGCGCAATGTCGAGGCGGTAGCACCCGGCCTTGAGCAGCGTCGCGTAACGACCACCAACGCGTTGGCCGTGCTGTTGGGCCAAGCGCCGCAAGGGTTCAAGCCACCGCTGGCCGGCCCCGGTCGAGAGACCTTGAACCTGCGCACCCTGCAGGTGGGCGATCCGGCCGGCTTGCTGGCCCGGCGCGCCGATATCGCCGCGGCCGAACGTGCGCTGGCGGCCGAGACCGCGCAGATCGGCGTGGAAACAGCCGGCCTGTATCCGGATATCCAGGTGCAGGGTTCTATCGGGCTGCTGGCGGGAAGCCTCGGCGCCTTGGGCGATGCAGGCATGCAGTCGAGCTTTATCGCTCCGGTCATTCGCTGGTCGCTGCTGGACACCGGTCGCGTGCGCGCGCGGATCGCCGCCAGCGAGGCGCGTACCCAGGCGGCGTTGATTACCTACGACCAGACCGTATTGCGCGCCCTGCAGGAAACCGATGACGCGTTCCAGGCCAACAGCAGCGCGGGCAGTACTCTGGGCTTGCGGCTGCTGGAGGCAACGGCCAATCGCGAGGCGGCGAACCTGGCACGCACGCGCTTCACGGAAGGTGAGGGGATCTATCTGGACGTGCTGGAGGCCGAGCGAGCGGACTTCACCAGCCGCCGCGCACTGACCGTGGCACGCACGGAGCAGCGCTTGGCGGTGGTCGGCATCTACAAGGCACTGGGTGGTGGCTGGCAAATCTGCGAGCAGGCAGGGCAGGTGTGCAGCGGTGCCGCCGCGCTGCGTTAGACATCGTTATTGTCCGCGAGCGCTGTGCTTGCGGTGTTCGGCGAAGGACGGCTGTGCGGCAGATTTCCTGTCGCCAGCCACCATTTATCGAATGAGGAGTCACCCATATGGATACCAAACAGGTTCTGACCGTTGGCCTGGCGGTGCCAGGCGCGGTGTCGGCGCAGTTGATGCTGCATGCCAAACCTGCGCATGCGGGGCCCTATGCCTTGTGGATTCAATTCAAGGGCGGCGACAAGATTCGTACAGTGCCTTTCCTCGTGACGGTTCCCGCCGCGTCCTGAAGCCTTCGCTCCATCAACTTCACCTCGCCGTTGTTCAGCCATCGGCGGGGTGAACACCAAATGTGCTTACTATTGCCTGGCCGAGGCATCGCGCAGCCAGGCAGTTCCAGCGGAGGTTGAGCAGGAGGGGGAGGGGGAATTGCCTTCGTGCTGCATTTCCAATGAGGTTCCTGTTTACGAGGCGTTGGCCAAATAAAATTAGTCCTCGAGCCAATATTACTTAAAGTATGTTACTGAGCTGCCTTCTAACCCTTTTCATTAAAAATACTTTATCCAGCAGGCATGTGAGATGGATCTTTTTAAAACAAATCTGCCACAAAATAGACTGCATGAATCTTTCAAGACAATCTCCGGTGACCCTTGTTACGCGCCAGTGAAGGCGATTCGAGTTAGATCGCGGCGTCTAGAAGGGAGGTTGGCAGAACCCTGGCAATACCCGTTCATTTGTTGCACGACAGTGCAGTCACTCGCAAAGCTGATATAACAATCCGGTAATGAATATCAGTAAACCTGAGGCACGATTATTTCGGCTGGCGTTGGACTACGAAAGTAGTCTTCCTGCCGCTCACGTTGCGGTAAATTGATCACCGGTAGTTCCACCTCCTCATAGGGCATTTGCGCCAGTAGATGGGTAATGCAGTTGAGCCTCGCTTTCTTCTTGTCATCAGCCTGCACCACCCACCACGGCGCTTCGGCAATGTGAGTGCGTTCGAGCATGATCTCCTTGGCCTTGGTATAGGCCTCCCAACGCCGACGGGACTCCAGATCCATTGGGCTGAGTTTCCACTGCTTGAGCGGGTCGTGAATGCGGCTGAGAAAACGCAAGTTCTGTTCCTGGTCGGAAATTGAGAACCAGTATTTGATCAGTTGTACACCGGAGCGAGCGAGCATCCGCTCGAACTCTGGCACTGTACGGAAAAACTCTTCGTACTGATCGTCATCACAAAACCCCATGACCTTTTCGACCCCGGCGCGGTTGTACCAACTTCGGTCGAACAACACGATTTCGCCCGCTGCTGGCAGATGCGAAACATAGCGCTGGAAATACCATTGCGTGCGTTCGCGGTCGTTGGGCGCAGGCAGGGCCGCGACACGGCATACCCGTGGATTGAGTCGTTGGGTGATGCGTTTGATCACGCCACCTTTGCCGGCGGCATCGCGCCCTTCGAACAGGATCACTACTTTGTGGCCAGTCTTGACGACCCAGCTTTGCAGCTTCACCAGCTCACCTTGCAGGCGGAACAGTTCGCTGAAATAAAGTCGTCGGGCCTCCCGTGCACT
Organism: Pseudomonas sp. Irchel 3H3; assembly: GCF_900187635.1. Classification (NCBI taxonomy): domain Bacteria; kingdom Pseudomonadati; phylum Pseudomonadota; class Gammaproteobacteria; order Pseudomonadales; family Pseudomonadaceae; genus Pseudomonas; species Pseudomonas sp. Irchel 3H3. The sequence continues at coordinate 121,519 of NZ_FYEC01000013.1, forward strand.
TCCTTCCTGAGCGTGTTCATCGAACAGTGCATTCAGGTCGTGCCCGTCTTCGGATAATTCCAGTTCCAGTTCTTCGTCACTGTGATCAAGCAGCTCGCGGTGGATGCGCTGTATCAGGGTCTCTTCAGTTGAGAACATGGGAGAAATTCCGTCGTAAGGGATGGAAAAGTCTTAGTCGCAATTTGTTACGGAGTAATTACATCAGAAGGCATTGCGGCGACGGTATGGGGGCGGGCTAGTGTTTTGCCATCGTCTTTCATAAAAACGTAACAGGATTATCGCAGACTCCCTGAGCCCGTCATGACAAGGAGTTTTTTAATGAAATGTTTGATGAAGTCTGCTGCGCTCGCTATTACGGTTTCTCTTTGTGCCACCTCGGTGGCTTTCGCTGGTGAGAGCGTCCGCCTAACAGGTTCCGGAGCCAGTTTCCCGGCACCGATCTACCTCACTTGGTTCAAAGATTTCAGCAAGAAAACCGAAGGTGTCACGGTGGATTACCAATCCAAGGGCAGTGGTGCGGGTGTACAGGACTTCCTGAACAAAACCGTTGATTTCGCTGCCAGTGACTCGGCCATGAAAGACGAAGACATTGCCAAGGTCTCCGAGGGTGCTCAGTTACTGCCGATGACGGCGGGTGAAATCGTGCTGGCCTATAACCTGCCGGGCAACCCTAAGGGGCTAAAACTGCCACGCGACGTTTACTCCAACATTTTTCTCGGCAAGATCACTCGCTGGAACGATCCGCAGATCATCGCAGCCAACCCGGACCTGAAACTGTCCGACACGCCGATCACCGTGGTCGTGCGCGCAGACTCCAGCGGTACCACTGCGGTGTTCACCAAGCACCTGGCGGCGATCAATCAAGAGTTCAAGCAGGCGCTGGGTGAGGGCAACACCGTCAACTGGCCTGCCAGCGACAAATTCATCAAATCACCCAAGAATGATGGTGTGACCGCCACCGTACGCCAGACCCCGGGCGCCATTGGCTACATCGAATACGGCTTTGCCAAGCTGGCCAAGGTTGACTTTGCCCAACTGCAGAACAAAGCCGGCCAGTACGTTGTACCAAACGCCGAAAGTGGTGCCGAGGCTCTGGCGGCGGTGAAGATGCCGGAGAGCCTGGTGGCCTGGTTGCCTGATCCGGACGGTGCCAAATCCTACCCGATCACTTCCTATACCTGGATGATCTTCCGTAAGCAGAACGAGAATCCGGCTAAGGCCAAGGCCATGCGCGAAATGGTCGAGTACAGCCTGACCGAGGGGCAGAAAATTGCCGACTCAATGGGTTACATCCCCTTGCCACAATCGGTCATCGACCAGGTTCGTAAAGCTTCCGCCAACATCCAGTAACGCTCGTGAGTCTCTTTCGGTATGTGCATGTCACTCATGCCGGGAGAGTTCCTCCCCCTGTTCCGGAATTAACCAATGAGCAAACCTTTTGTCGTACCGGTTAACCCGGACTCTGCCTGCCAACCACCTTCTACGAAGGACTATCTGGTGGATCGCACCTTCCGTGCGCTCTCACGCATAGGCGTGGTTCTCGTTCTGGCGTTGGTGTTTGCGCTGGTATTTGAGGTGGGGCGCAAGGCTATTCCGGGCATGGACAAGCACGGTCTGGACGTCGTTTTCGGCACTGTCTGGGACGTGAATCAAGGCAAGTACGGCATTCTGCCCGCCATTTGGGGCACGCTCTACAGCGCCCTGATCGCCCTGGTGATTGCTGGTTTTTTCGGCGTCAGCATGGCGATTTTCCTGACCCAGGATTTTCTGCCCGCCAAGCTTGCCGCCGTTTTTCGCACCATTGTCGAGTTACTCGCCGCCATTCCCAGCGTGGTTTATGGGCTGTGGGGGATCTATGTGGTGATTCCGGCGATTCGACCGCTGACGGCGTGGTTGAACAGTGAGCTGGGCTGGATACCTTTTTTCGGCACGTCCTTGAGCGGGCCGGGACTGCTCCCTGCGGCATTAGTGCTGGCCATCATGATCCTGCCCACCATCGCCGCTGTCTCGCAGGACGCCCTCACCGGCGTGCCGATGAAAACCAAGCAGGCCGCCTATGGCATGGGAACCACCCATTGGGAAGCGATTCTCAAGGTGATGGTGCCATCCGCCGCCACTGGAATCTTCGGCTCCCTGGTACTGGGTCTGGGCCGTGCGCTGGGTGAAACCATGGCCCTGGCCATGCTGGTAGGCAACGCGAACAATATTTCCCTTTCTCTGTTTGCTCCGGCCAATACGCTGGCGGCCTTGCTGGCGCTGAATTTCCCTGAAGCCGGGCCAAACGAGATCGAGGTCTTGATGTACGCCGCACTGGTGCTGATGCTGATCACGCTACTGGTGAACATCATCGGTTCCATGATTATGGTCTATGCCCAACGTGGTACTAAATGATGACTGACCTCACTTCCCCTATAACCGATTTGCCAAGCCTTCAGCGTAAGTTTGAAGGTCGCGCCCTGCGCAGCCTGGTGTTGACCACGCTGGTTTGGGGCGGCGCTCTACTTGCCAGCGTGCCGCTGATTTCCGTGCTCTACATGCTGATTATGCGTGGAGGGGCTCGTCTGAGCCTGGAGGTGTTTACCGAGCTGCCGCCGACGGGTTTCGAGACTGGCGGTGGCTTCGGCAACGCGATGGCAGGCACCTTTGTCATGGTCGGTATCGCGGCCGCAATCGCGGTGCCGGTCGGCATCATGGCGGCCATCTTCTTGGCTGAACTGGGGCCGGACAGCAAGCTGGCAAACGCTGCGCGTTTTGCCGCCAAGATGCTCACAGGACTGCCTTCCATTTTGGCTGGGGTATTTGCCTATGCCCTGGTGGTGATGACCACTGGTACCTACTCGGCACCTGCGGGTGGTGTGGCCCTGGCGGTACTGATGCTGCCCATTGTCGTGCTGACAGCCGAAGAGTCGATGCGCATGGTGCCCAAAATCATGAAGGATGCCGCCTATGGTATGGGCTGCACCCGCTCGCAGGTGATCTGGAAAATCGTCTTGCCTACCGGCCTGCCGGCGATCCTCACCGGCGTGATGCTGGCCGTGGCACGCGCCGCGGGTGAGACAGCGCCGTTGTTGTTTACCGCGCTGTTCAGCAACTATTGGATCTACCACGATGGCAGCCTTGCGGTGATGAATCCGACGGCATCGCTTGCCGTGCTGATTTACAACTTCTCCGGCATGCCCTTCGATAACCAACTTGAACTCGCATGGGCGGCCTCGCTGGTGCTGGTGATGATCGTGTTGGTCGTGAACGTTATCAGCCGTATTTTCGGCAAGCCCAAGTATTGAGAGCGGGAGCATCTGAATTTTGAACGTATCAATTGCGCAAAAAGCCGCTCCGGTTGTCACCAAGGCGCCTGTGGTCATGGACTGCAAACTGGACAAGATTTTCTATGGCAACTTCATGGCGGTACGTGACAGCCATGTGCCGATCGAAAAAAACAAGATCACAGGCTTCATCGGTCCTTCCGGCTGTGGCAAGAGCACCGTGCTACGCAGCCTCAATCGGATGAACGACTTGGTCAAAGGCTTTCGCTTTGAGGGTCATGTGCATTTCCTCGGGCAAGACGTCTACGGCAAGGGCGTTGATCCGGTGGTCGTGCGCCGCTACATCGGCATGGTATTTCAACAGCCGAACCCGTTCTCGATGAGCATTTTCGACAATGTTGCATTTGGCCTGCGCCTCAATCGCTACAAAGGTGATCTGGGCGACCGCGTAAAGCACGCCTTGCAAGGCGCCGCACTGTGGGATGAAGTCAAGGACAAGCTCAAGGTCAGCGGCCTGTCACTTTCCGGTGGGCAGCAACAACGGCTATGTATCGCCCGCGCTATCGCAACCGAACCGGAAGTGCTGTTACTGGATGAACCCTGTTCGGCGCTTGATCCGATCGCCACCCGCCGGGTCGAGGAGTTGATGGTCGAATTGAAGAAGGATTACACCATTGCTCTGGTGACCCACAATATGCAGCAGGCGATCCGTGTTGCCGATACGACGGCTTTTTTCTCGGTGGATATTTCTCAGGGTACGCGCACCGGCTATCTAGTTGAGATGGGCCCAACGACCCAGATTTTTGGCAGCCCGCGCGAACAAATGACTGAGGACTACATCAGCGGGAAGTTCAGTTAAGTAACACCGTCCGGTCAAGACCGTATGTCCCCAAAAGTCAAAGTGCTTTGGAGGCGTCCGGTCGTTTTTCCTTCTTTTCTACCGTCTCTCGGGATTGCCAATGTCTGCAACGCGCCGTCTTGATTTGCCAGCGATTGAGCACGCACTGCGTGAGGTGCAAAGCCGCTTTGCCGAGCTAAGCAGGCACTTTACAGAGGCGCGTGACCCCTTGACTGATGAAGTGCTGCACAATGTGCTCGAGGGCTATGCGCTGATCGACGACTACGTTGCAAGTGGCGTCGACTTGTTTGATCTTCAGCAACTGAACCTGATGCTGGAAATCAATGCCACCGTTCTCTGCGGTCGAAACCCAGCGCGCCGACGGGAGTATGCCCAGCATCTTGCTGCGACTGAGGAGCACTTCTTCAACAATGTAGAGGGAGGAATCAAGGACTTATACAATTGGTACGGCGCGTATCGCAGCGAATCAGTCTGGAAGCGTGCGGCCGGTGTCTATGTACGTATCCTCAGCAAGCCGCAATTGTTCATTGAAGGTAATAACCGCAGCGGGTCACTGATCGTCAGCTACTTGCTGATGCGCGCAGGACTGCCGCCGTTCGTGCTGGCACTGGACAACGCCGAGGGTTACTTCAACCCGTCATCGGTCATACGAAACTCCGCCAAGCATGGTGTCAAGGCATTGTACGAATTGCCCAAGATCAAGAAAAAGTATGCAGCTTTCCTGGAAGAGCAGGCGCCTGATTCAATGAGATTTTTCCTGAGCGACAAACCCTCGCCCGTCTATCAGAGAGGGCATTGATGAACTGGTATCCAACGCTCGCAAAATGCCGAACTTCCGGTAGCCGGGTATGGCAAGCAATCCAGTGTGTCATCCCGATGCACGTGTTCAGACGTCAGCGCATACGGATTTCGTTCGATATTGATGACACGCTGGCTTGCCAACTGCACCACTGCGCAGTTGAAAAAAGCTGGCTGCCGGCCTGTGTTCATCGTTGGCTGGGGGAGCCGTTGCGTATCGGAACGCGTTCCCTGACCCGAGAGTTACGTCGCCAGGGTTGCAGCATCTGGGTCTACACCTCGTCCGGCCGCACTCCGTCCTACATCCGGCGTTGGCTATTGCTCTACGGTATCCGCGTCGATGGCGTGGTCAACAGTGTTCGGCATTACCACGCCCTGACGGCGCATGGGCTTGCGAACTCGCCCTCGAAATTTCCGCCAGCCTTCGATATCGACTTGCATGTCGATGATTCCGACGGCGTGCGGACTGAAGGGCATGATCACGGTTTTCGCGTGGTTGTCGTGCATCCTGAAGATGAGAACTGGGCACAGAGCGTCTTGGATGCAGTAGCTAAAGTTCGGGAGCAGCTAACCTGGCAGCAATCGCTCAGACACGAGGCCCCAGCACAACAACACTCGCAAGTATTGTCTTCTTGAGTTTCGATACATCCACGATCCAACGCCATTTCGTCCAGAGCGCCACCTTGAACCCCCTCCGCTAGACGGACAGGCTCACGCAGCAATTTTGCCATGTATCAGATGCCCGCTGACGGGCGCAGTTGTTTTGGCGAAACGTTCAACAGGCGGCGCATCAGACGCCGTAGGGCCGTGGCATCCTGGTAGCCCACCTGCTCGGCGATAGATTCAACGGAATATCTGCTGGTTTCCAGCAGCACGCGGGCCCTGTGCAACTGCACACGCTGGATCAAATGCTGGGTTGAAAGACCGGTTGCTTTTCGAAGGTGGCGGGACAACGTTCGCTCAGACATGCCGGCGTATGCCGCAAGACTCGGGACACTGGGCGGATAGGGCAGCCGTGCTTCTATGTAGGTGGTGAGGTTGGCGACAAGCGAATTGCCCAGGGCCATGATCGCGGGGTTGATGAACGGAGACTGCAACTGTCGACCATCGAGTAGAAGGATCTTGCCCACATAGTCGGCGAGCTCGGGTGATAGGCGCCTGCGCAGTAGATGTAGCATCAGGTCGGTCTGCGCGAAGGCGGCACCAGCGGTTGTCAGAGGTGGATCGCAGAGAACCATGACATTGGGGTCGACGAGGCAGTCAGGCGCGATGCTCGACAACTGTGGGGCGAGCCACCATGTGGTCGTAACCTGTCGGCCTTTCAGCAATCCAGCGGCATGCAGCAGAAAAACCGCCGAGCATGAAGCTGCAATGTCCTTGCCTTGGGCCGCATGTGCCCTCAGCGCGGGCAGTGTTTGAAGTACCCAGTCTTCCTCAAGACGGTTGCGCAGCGCGTCGACATCGCTGATACCAAGGCCGGGAATAACCCAGCAGGAATTGTCCTCGACGTCTGTAGTCAGTTCGTCGACCTGCAGGAGCATGCCTTGCCCAAGGGGAATCAGCCCTGGCCGTGGTCCACACACTCGCCAGCGTGGCACAGCAAAACCTTGCCGCACTGCAAGTGTCGCAGCGGTGGAAAGGATATCCAGAGTGGCCGCGACACTTGAGGCGAACGCCCCGGGAATGACCACAATAGTGAAATCGTACATTGTCCGATTATGCCCGAAAGAAGACGAATCGGTCACTTATCCTGAGTACAAGGAACGGGTTCAATGGCGCCTCCAGATAACAACGAGGTTTTGTCATGCCGAACATCCTGATCAAGGTGCCTACCGAAGCGTTCAATCCGACTCAGCGCCAACAACTGCTCCGCAGCGTGAGTGACGTGGCGATGGATAATGAACAGATGGGTGACGCCCCACAGCAGCGTGCTTTGTGCTGGGTGCTTATCGAAGAAGTCCAGGCAGATAATTGGCTGTGTGGAGGCGTGGGTCCTCATGCCCATGTTGTCCCCTGCATTGTCATGGTCAAGGTGCCTGCCGGCGTCCTTGATGCACCGATGCGCCAGCGCTACGTGCGTGGACTGCACGGAGCAATAAAATCGAGCCTTGCGCCGGACGATCAACGCCAATTGCTGACCTCAATACAAATCCAGGATGTGGTTGATGGCACGTGGGGGGCGAACGGTGATGTTTGGCAGTTGGCCGACTTCACCCGCGCGGCTGGATATGGACATCTCGCTCAGTAGGGTCATGGCATTCCCAAAAGAGCAACATTGTAGTCAGCATCGGGCCGCTTTCCTTGCTCCTTCTACCTTGATCGCCAAAACGCTGCAGGGCACCTGATACAGGACATGCTCCGTGGTACTGCCAAGCAGCTTGGCCACCCCTTGGTGATGGGTATTTCCCATGACGAAGACATCCGCTCGCGTATGCGCCGCAAAGTCGACCATCGCTTTGGTGGGCGGCCCCGCAATAAAGTGTTGGCGCTCAGGTGGCACGCCGTAGCGTTCAGCCAGGGCAACGAAGCACTTCTCAAGTGACCGCCGCACGTCGTTGCTGAAGCCTGGCATCGTCACGGCACCAGCACCTGCATCAGAGAAATGGGTGTGTGTCAGTTCATAGGCATACAGCAGGTGCACCTGAGCAGCACATTGCGCCGCCAATTCGTTCGCCGCCTGAATGATGCTGTCGTTGATTGCGCGGATCTGTCCCTCTGGATGCGATGGATCAACCGCGGCCACTATCACCCGAGGAAGCGGGCACCTGACTTCGCTGACCAGATGTACAGGCGTCGGACAATCGCGCAACAACTGCCAATCCAAAGGCGTGACGAATACGCGCTTGAGCGCTGATTCATGATGGACGTCCTTGATCACCAGGTCGGGCTGCATTTGAGCCACATGTTCAAGGATCTCTTGCAGCGGGTCGCGGGTCAAAGCAACTTCGGTGGTCACATTGATGCCCTTGCTGCGCATGAGTTCGGCCTCATCCGCCAACCACTGCTGGTTCTCCTGCCGGCAACGCTCATGCAGTTGTTCGCTGTTGCTCATTAACCGCATATGGTCGAAGTCTTCGATGAACACCGCGATATGCAGCGCTGCACCGGTGGCATCGGCCAGTGCGATTGCCCGCTCCATCGCTGGCGAGTGACGCATGGTTGAACCTGCGATCAGAAAGAGTTGTTGATACTTCCTCATGTGGCACCTCCAAACATTCTGGGTTATCCGCTAGCGCCCCCAGCACTGTCGTTTGTCCACCCTTGGCGATCTCTTAACGCGTCAACTAACTGGATCGACACTATTCAATATAGGCCTGCACTGCCGGCTTTAATACTTCGGAAAAAACGAACAACAAGCCACGAATAAACGATTTTTGTTGTTGCGACATGCCCGATAGCATGATCACTGACATTAGGCGAGTAATCGCGCCGCTCTGCATGAGTATCGACCAAACCTGGATAGTTGAATGACCGCCATCAGCGTCGGCCAGTCCTGGATGTGGGCCGCCTTCATCGGATTCGTTCTCGCCATGCTGGCGCTGGACCTTTTCGTCTTCGGCGGGCGCAAGGCGCATCGTGTTTCGGTGCGTGAAGCGCTGTCCTGGGTCATCGCCTGGAGCAGTTTGGCGTTGGTCTTCGCGGGGCTGCTCTGGTGGTATCTGCGCAGCCAGTTCGGCGCCGAAGTGGCCCAGCGTACAACGCTCGAATTCCTCACGGGCTATCTGATCGAGCAGTCGCTGTCGATCGACAACATGTTCGTTTTCGTGATGATCTTCGGCTATTTCGCCGTGCCGCCAGAGTTGCAGCGCCGCGTCCTGCTCTATGGCGTGCTCGGCGCCATCATCATGCGCGCCGGGATGATTTTCGCCGGTGCCTGGCTGGTGCAGGAGTTTGCCTGGCTGCTGTATGTCTTTGGCGCTTTCCTGGTTATCACCGGCGTCAAGATGCTGATCTTCGCCAACCAGCAACCCGATCTCGATAAAAACCCTTTGCTGTGCTGGCTACGTAGCCATTTGCGGATCACCGACGGCTTTCACGGCGAGCGCTTCTTCGTGCGCCAGAACGGCCTGCGCTGGGCGACGCCGATGTTCCTGGTGCTGGTCCTGATCGAGGCCAGTGACCTGGTGTTCGCGGTCGACAGCATCCCGGCGATCTTCGCCGTGACCACCGACCCCTTCATCGTCTTCACCTCGAACATTTTCGCCATCATGGGCCTGCGCGCACTGTATTTTCTGCTTGCCGACATGGCCTACCGTTTCCACTTGCTCAAATATGGCCTGGCCGTCGTACTGGTGTTCATCGGCAGCAAGATGCTGGTCGCGCCGTGGTGGCATCTGCCGGTCCAATGGTCGCTGGCCATGGTCGGCGGCATCCTGTTGATTTCGGTCCTGTTGAGCCTGGCTTTGACGCAGGGCAAAACCCGAGTTACGCCAGAGTAATGATGAATGTGAGGCGAGGGCGGGCCCAAGCGAGGTTGGCACGCCCCACGCTACCGTGCGAACTCTATTCGTCCACGCTGATGCCCGATCCCCCTAATTCGCTGGGGACATCCTTGAGCTTGGGCAGCCCATCTTTGATGGGCAGTCTGGTCTCCTGATAGTGGACGTGGACGCTTGGCGAATACGCGAGATCCGAGATCACCGCGGCATACACGTCGATGAGCCCCATTTCCGGGTGTTCGGTGAAGAGGTGCCCGCCACACTGCTTGCACCATTTGCGATAACTGCGCGGTGTCTTGTTGTAGGTGCCAATGCTCTCAGCACCCCGAGTGACTTGCACTGCCTCGGGTTTCCACAGTGTGAACGCGTTGACCGGCCCCGCTGACCAATGTCGACACGACTCGCAATGGCAATAGCCCATGGCGGCCGGTTCACCGCTGACGGTGAACTCGACCGCGCCGCAAAAACAACGGCCGTTGTAAGACTTTTCTATGCTCATGGAATGACTCCTTGATCAGTGGTTACGGCTGCCGCCGGAGTGGGGAGGGGCCGTCAACGTGTTAGCGGGCTTCACCCGTCAATGTAGTGCACCGCAGTTGCTGGCGTGCGTCGAACCTGCAGTTGGAAAATGTCAGGGCGCGCATAGTGCCCGGTGACGTCAAGCGTCCGCCGTGCTGGCGCCACGAGCGAGACATCGATGTCCGCATACACAATGCCCATCTCTCGGTGTAATGGGCCGGCCACGATGCGGCCTTGAGGGTTGACCACCACCGAGTCGCCGTCGTTGATCCACTCTTGCGGATCGGGAAACAGTTGCGCACGAGATGGGAAGTCATCAGGAATGTCGCTACCGCGCAACGACGTACCGCTGCCGAGCACCCAGCAACGGCCTTCGAGTGCAATGTGACGCATCGTGCTAATCCAGCCCTCGCCGGTGTCGTACGTGGGGGCGACGTAGATTTCCACGCCCTGTGCATACAAAGAATAGCGCGCCAGGGGCATGTAGTTTTCCCAACAGATGAGCGTACCGATGCGGCCGACGGGTGTATCGACCGTACGCAACCCCGACGCATCGCCGAAACCATGGACCATGCGCTCGGGGTTCGTTGGCATCAGCTTGCGATGGCGGTTCAGTACTTCGCCGTTGGTACCGATAACGACTACGCTGTTATATAGCGTGCCGCCTCCTTTATGCCGCTCGCATTCATTGATGCCGCACACGATTGTCACGGCGTGAGCGCTGGCGACCTCGCACAATTCCTTCAGGTCTCCGTTGGCGATATCAACGGCGTTCGCCAGCAGGCGCGTATGCAACTGGCCCATTGTCGCGCCGTCTTTTCCCGCCGCTAGCCGCCAGATCCACGACGGGTAACCGGGAATGAACGATTCGGGCAACACAATCAACGAGGCTCCCGCCTGCGCAGCTTCCGCGACCGATTGCACGGCTCGAGCGATCGTCGCGCTGCGATCGAGCAGCACTGGCGGGCGCTGAATGATGGCTATCTTGGTCATGACGTTCTCCTGTGGCGGTGGGCTATCGAGGAGTTCAGCGTGCGCGCGGCGACGTCGCGGGACTAGTTCAGAATCTGAAGCGTTGAGTTGCGGAGTACAGGCGATGGACGAAAGCTACGGTCAGTTCTGCACCGTCGCGCGCGGTGCTGAAGCACTGTGTGAGCGCTGGACGCCTTTGGTCGTGCGCGAGCTGCTATGCGGCAGTAAGCGCTTCAATGAATTGCGTCGAGGCGTACCCCGGATGTCCACCAGCTTGCTGGCACAGCGGTTGCGCCACTTGGAAGATATCGGTGTCGTACATCGCACGGCCACAGGCAACGTCTGGGAGTACAGCCTGACTGAGGCCGGCGAGGAGTTGCGCCCGATCATTATGGCGCTTGGCCATTGGGGCGCGCGTTGGATAGGCAGTCGCCTTCGCGATAACGAACTCGACGCGGGCTTGCTCATGTGGGACGTGCGCCGGTTCGCACGCATCGAGATGTTCCCGCCCAGGACAGTGGTCATCCATTTCAGATTCCGCGACGCGCGGGCCGGCGAGCAAGATTGGTGGCTGGTGGTCGAACACGGTGTGGCAGATCTGTGCCGCGACGATCCCGGACGCGAGCTCACCCTCGTCGTGGACTCTAGCGTGCGCGCGTTGACCGAGGTCTGGGCGGGCGACCGAACACCAAGGGAGGTTCTTCAGTCGCAAGAACTGCGTGTAGACGGGGCTGTACAGGATGCGCAAAACATATGGCGCTGGCTTGGCACGAGTGCGTTCGCCGGGACCCGCAGCGCTGCAATCGGGCCATTGCAATAGCCGTCGAGAAAAGCAAGCACTCGAACGTTCACTTCTGACCGATTTCTGCCTGTAGTATCGGGCAGCAATCGGCCAATAGCGGTCACTCAGGTAAACACGAATTCGCACCTTGAGCCGGGTAGCTCGCAGATCCTCATGTTGTAGAACAATACACCTAAGAATGTGATCGCCAGAGCCCACCGAGCTTGTCGACAATGACCAGAGCCACCCACTCTGCGTTTTCGCAGGCTATGGTTTGAAGTTGATATTGAAGTACCAACAGGCCAATTTAAAAGGCTTTTTTTGGCGCTGGACGTCGATACACGGAGCAATAAACATCTAGATTTCTGCATCCTCCAGCCTTTCTGGTGAAATGCGCGACCGGTTAAATCAGTTCAGATCAATCGTTTCCTTTGTGCCTGCTTTCTTCTCGGTAGGATAGATCTCGTACAGCCCGATCAATCCGCATAAAGACTCAATATGTCGTCATATTTGCCGCTCTGTTTGATCTGGTCGAGGGCCCGTTGCCATCGAGCCACTTCCGAACCAGGTGTGCTTTTGGACAGTGCTATGTATCCATCGGAGGTGAGGATCGTCACCGGCGTTAGACGCAATGCAGAGGCAGAGACCTTGGCTTCGGCCAGCTTATGTTGTAAGCCCCATATCGATGAAGCTACAAGCAGCACTCTGCCCGCTTGCAGCATCTTGAAGCAACCCGAATAGCTATTGCTACGGATGATGGCAGTAAAACCTTGGCTCACAAGGGCAGTATCATCCACGTTGTGGTTCAGCACACAGACGGGTAAATGGCGAGCATCAGATAGCGTATTGATTCCGGTTGGATGTTCGGCGCTTTCATATAGCCGATCCGTTTCGCTGGAAATCGGCCCTACCCAATTGACGGTCGATTCCCTGTCCGCCGTTCGGCTTACATTGAAAAAGGCAATGCCTTCGTTTTGTTGTACCAGCGCCAAGCCTCGAGCCAGTGGCACTTCGGTAATCTCCATAGGCTCGCCGAGCTCTGACAACAACGCTCGTACCAGCTCTAGGTAGAAGGCGCGCTTCCCACTATGTGGCACGCCGCGCAGGCTCCCGCTCGTACGGGACACCTCAAGGCCGGTACTGTGCGTCAATACCTGCCACTCATCGGCCAGAACATGGGATGAGCTGAAAGCCAGAATCGCGGCCAACATCCTCCTTTTCATACATCCCACTCGGGCTGCTCCTGTTCATCCTTCGAGTCACTATAAACGCGTCACCAGATGATTAAAGTGGACAGTGAGCATCGACAACTCGCCCTACGGTCATCGATTGGTGCCAGCGTTTTCAGGCACTCAGATTGGGCCTCCGATTCCCATCGAACGGCGACAGAATGCCAATGTCTTCTAACGGGTGCCATCTGAAGCCTCGTCTAATCTCGTCAGCAAGTGCAAACGGTCGGAGGGTATTTATTCAAAGAAATAGATTGTGCTTGAGCACGCGAGGACAAATTCGAGCCACCTTCAGAGGTTGGGTTAGCCAGTTGGACAGCATCATCCTTGAAGTTTGTCTTACACCAAGCGTAGCTGATCAAATCTTAGGTGCATTGAATGTAAAGCCTTCCTGAAACCTATCATTGACTGCCAGCCACGACTGGCAGCAATGGGTCGATTGGGGCCCTTCGTAACGGGCAGCTATCGGCCAAAGGCGACTGCCTGCCCTATTAATAAATCCGTCCCCCTTCGGTCCTATCATCGGGAAGTGACCTCTTTCGACGTAGCTGGCAATTTCTGTCAAGTGGCGCTATATTTTAGCCATATGGCAGAGGAGTGCGATCATGATTGCTGCAGGCAAAGAGTCCTATCCAATAGCGTACGACCCAATACGTCCGCTGCAATTGCTGTTCGGTGAGGGGAAAAAGCTCAAAGCCACCAGCGCATTTGAGCTTCACGCGCTCATGGAGAAAGGCTTTCCGTCGGACCTGGTCATCTCGTTTGTTCAATCGTACAGCCAGTTCCGTGACCATCACGTTTTTTCTAAGATCATTGGCCTGTCTGATCGTACGGTGCAGCGTCGGATCAAGAGTCCTGAGCCGCTGACCGCTGAACAAACAAACGGCACCTGGCGCTTGGCTACGGTGTTGAGCAAGGCTGAAGAAGTGTTGGGTGATCGTCAGCAAGCGGTTAATTGGATGACGTCGCCAGCAATGGGGCTTGAAGGGAAGGCGCCTATAGATCTTCTGACCACGCAAATGGGCTTCGAGCTTGTCGAGGACTTTTTGACGCGCATGGAGTATGGGGTGTATTCCTGATGACGATAGTGCCAGGCAATGGTGAGTTGTATTTGTGGCGTCTTGATCAGGAGAAGCATGCGTCCACCTGGTCGTCCGGTATAGGCGCTGAAATTGCCGGCGGCCGGTGGAACTCTAAAGGTTGCAAGGCTGTGTATTGCTCGGCGGATCCTTCCACGGCAATTCTTGAGGTGGCGGTGCATAAAGGCTTTCAGGCATTGGACACTGTCCCACACGTCTTGACGTGTGCCCGGGTAAAAAAAATCAAGTTGGTTCACCGGGTGATGCCGAACTCGGTACCGAATGCCAACTGGCTATTTCCAGGCTCCCCCGGCCGCGGCCAACAGCAGTTCGGTGACGGCCTCCTAGCTCAGCATCCCTTCGTATTGATACCTTCGGCGGTTTCTCGGCACAGCTGGAATGTGCTGATGAATCCCGCTGCTGCGCAGGATCTGTTTGAACTCGTTAGCCAAGAACAATTCGCTTTGGACACCAGGCTCAATCCTCCCTAGGTTGTGTCTGGCCGCTAGCCGTCACTCATCCATGGCGACTAACAGCCCCCTCACATCATCGTCACACAAGCGCTGCGGCAATCGCTCTGGAGCGCCAGGCATACGCCAACACCATCAGCAGCCCCAGACCCGCCATAGCCGCTCCGGCTAGGGAGATCGCTGGATAACCCAACCCGGCATTGATCACCGCGCCGCCCAGCGCCGCACCAATCGCGTTGCCGAAGTTGAACGCTCCGATGTTCACCGCAGAGGCCAAATTGGGCGCGTCCTTGGCCGCTTCCATGACGCGCATCTGTAGCGGCGGTACCAGGGCGAAGCTGGCGATACCCCATATCAAGATGGTCACAGCGGCCGGCAGCGGCCAACGCATCAGCACGGTGAACGCCAGCAAGACCAGAATCAGTACGCTCAGCGAAACGATCAGGGTGCGATCTATCGAGCGGTCGGCGGCCCTCCCGCCCCACATGTTGCCCAGCGTCAACCCCACACCGAACAGCACCAGCATGGCTGTGATGTAAGCGGTGGACGCGTGGGTCTCGCTGCTGAGGATGGGCGCGATGTAGGTGAAGACAGTAAACATTGCCCCCGAGCCGACTACGGTCAGGGCCAACGCCCCCAACACTGGGCCACGGCCCAGTGCCCGAATCTCGGCCAGTACACCGACGCTTTTCGGCGCCGGCAGGTTGGGCAGGGCGAACCACAACGCCGCCATGGCCACCACGCCGAGGCCGGTGATACCCCAGAATGCGGTGCGCCAGCCGAACAGTTCGCCAAACCAGGCGGCAAGCGGCACACCGCCGATGGTCGCCAGGGTCAGGCCCATGAACATTGCCGCAACCGCCCCGGCACGCTTCTCAGGGGCGACCACGCTGGCGGCGACGATCGAGCCAACGCCAAAGAACGCACCGTGGTTCAGCGAGGTCACCACCCTGGCGACCATGAGGCTGTAGTAATCGGTAGCCAGGGCTGACATCAGATTACCCAGGGTGAAAATCGCCATGAGTCCGATCAGCAGATAGCGCCGGGGAATCTTGCCGGTGGTCAGGGTCATCAGCGGCGCGCCGAGCAGTACGCCCAGGGCGTAAGCGCTGACCAACAGACCTGCGGCGGGAATGGAAACGCCGAGATCGGCAGCGATACCCGGCAACATGCCCATGGGGGCAAACTCGGTAACGCCAATGCCAAAGGCACCTATGGCGAGTGCGACTAGTGGTGGATTGATACGCATGGAAGGCTCCTTATCTATGCTGCCAATGCTACGATCCAGCCTTTTCAAGCGGTAGATAGCATTTTTGGCAATCACCTTTGCGTAAGGGGCACAAATGGACTTCAGCGGCAAGTCGGGTGAAATGGCCGTGTTCGCCACCGTGGCGCAGGAAGGCAGCCTGTCGGCCGCCTCGCGTGCATTGGGGCTGACACCCTCGGCGGTCAGTCGGATCATCGCGCGTACCGAGCAACGTCTTGGTACCCGCCTGCTGTTGCGAACCACCCGAGCGATCACCTTCACCGCAGAGGGCGAGGCGTTCCTGCGGGGCGCCCGACGGATCCTGGCCGACATGGCCGAGGTCGAAGAAGCCATCGCCGACCAGGGCGTACCAAGGGGCCGATTGCGGGTCAGCGCGGCCCTTGGCCATGGGCGGCTGGCCATCGTTCCCTTGGTGGCAGCATTCAGCGCTCGCTACCCGAACATCGTCGTCGACCTCACCCTCGGCGACGAAGTCGTCGACATTCTCGGCGGTCAGGCCGACGTGGCGGTACGCTTTGGCCATCTGCCGGACAGCCCGCTGACCGCCCGCAGGATCGGCGCCACCGGCCAGGTAGTGGTGGCATCGCCCGAGTATCTGCAGCGCCACGGCATCCCCGAGGAACCAGAAGACCTGCTACGGCACAACTGCCTACGCTTCAACTTCCGACGTGCAGAACCCAATTGGCCGTTCATCCGCGACGCACGTGAGTTTTCCCTGAAGGTCAGCGGCAACATCGAATGCAGCAGTGGTGAAGCGCTGGCACAACTCGCGCGAGTAGGTGCCGGCATTGCGCGTATCGGCGAATTCAGCGTGAGCGAGGATCTGCAACGCGGCGACCTGATACCGCTGCTGGAAGCCTGGAACCCAGGCGATCAGGAACCGATTCATGCGGTGTTCGTAGGGGGTTCGACAATGCCGGCGCGGGTGCGGTTGTTCGTGGATTTCTTGCTGGAACATCACCGGATGTGAGCGCTTGCGTCATCTGATCATTCAGGGGGCTCGTGATGCTGTTCGCGTTAAGCAAGTAGTGAGCAAAACATCGTTGGGCGCGCTATCAGGGGGGGGCCTTGAATGGAACAGTAGGGCGCCATTGCATTGGTGCCTCGTCTGCACGTCGTAAATGGCAGGTAATGGCCGTTTTCTGACCATTGTGAGGGGCAGAAAACGACCCAACGCTGCCGGTGGCGACAGGCAGCATTCGACTGTGGGTTCAACCGGTCGATGAAACCGATGATAATCCCGGCGATGCACCAGGAATCGCTGGATAAGTTTGTGTATTTGTTGAATATTCCACCATCCAGGCGCTATGGTCGGGCTCAATGTTCACGTCGATCACGGGTTGGCAATGCCGAGTATCTGCGCCACTGTCTTGCACTCAGCTTTTGAAACCGTGACCCCAAGCGATGATTAGTTCAGCGTGTTGTCAATTGTGGCGTTAGGAATATTCTTTATGGTGAGTTCCAGTTCATCCCAGTCGACGCAAGACTTCAGTCAAAACTTGCGCCTTCTCTGCGGATATTATAAATCGGTGGCGAAGGTGTGCCGCTCCCTTGATATCAACCGCCAGCAGTTCAACAAATACTTGGGGGCGCAGGCGACTCCTTCATCCTTTACCCTGCGCAAGATCTGCGCTTTTTTTGGGGTAGATGAGGAGGAGATATTCACCGAACATGAGGCCTTCCGCGCTTTGCTCAACAGGCAGCGCACGGGGCGAGAGCTTGACTGCGCGGTGCCAGCCGATTTTTTTCCGAGCTCCGCGCAGGCGTTGTCGAAGTATCAGGGTTATTACTTTGTCTATTTGATGTCGCCTTCCGCGCCGGGGGAGGTGATCAAGTCGATTACCCGCTTGACCCGCTCTGGCAACAAAATGCTGAGTAAAACCTACGAGCGGATGAGGTTGGGTGATGGTCAGCAAAAGAGTTTCGGTATCAATAAGTATCGGGGATTCTGCTTTGCCTCATCGGATCTGATTTACATCGTCGAGCGGGAGTACCTCTCGTCCCGGGGCTATATCTGGTCGGCGCTTTATCCCTCCTACCGCAGCCGTTTCCGTTTTCTCAACGGCTTGGTGCTGGGTGTTTCGGGTGACAATTTCCGCCGTCCTTTTGGTGCGCAGATTGTGTTTGAGCACTTGGGCGAGTTAATCGACCTGCGTAACGCGCTCACCAGTTGCGGCTGTTTTCCGATTGATGCCCCTGAGATTCCCGACGAGGTGAGGGCGCGGCTGCTGGTACGTCCATCAGAAGGTGAGTTCAACCTTGTCCCTCCGCTGTTTTAGCCTTTTTCTAAAAATAGACGCTAGGTGACGCTTTAGGGCGTCATTGCGCGTTATTTGCTTCTCGCTCGCGAAATTGAGTTGGCCGTGCACCAGATCAATAATGGCTTACACCACTCAAAAGTCAGTTTCGCTAACGGCCATTCACTTCATTCATTCCACTTTAATAAGTGCCTGTTTTTACAAGTGATCCGCTGCGCCTATCATAAAAATAAGAGGAACACCGATGAATGTAAAAAGAACATTGATTGCGGGGGTGATGGCGCTGTCCGTTACTGCGCCGTTGACCAGTGGTTTGGCGTGTGCGGCAAACAATACCTTGGTTGTCGCTGATAGAGCCTCTTTCAAGGATTGGGATCCGGCCTCGGCTTTTTCGGAAGAAGTGCGGGTGCTGGGCAATATCTACGAGACTCTAGTGGTATATAACGCGCCAGGCAGTGCGGAGGAGTTTTCCCCCGGGCTCGCCACGTCCTGGGAAAGCAGCAACAACGGCAAGACTTGGACCTTCAAGCTGCGGCAGGGCGTTAAATTTCATGACGGTTCGGCCTTTAATGCCGCAGCGGTCAAAAAGTCCATTGATTACGTCAAAGGGCTGAAACAGGGCGCTGCGTATGTATGGAAAAGTCTGGATACCGTCGAGGCCCTCGCTGACGATACGGTAGTGCTCAAGTTCAAGAGTCCCACGCCGGCCAATTTGATCGCAGCAGGTCAGTATGCGTCTTACATCATTGCCCCGGCAGCGGTCGATAAAGGGCATGACTGGATGATGGCTCCCAACGCCATCGGTACCGGTCCCTACAAGCTCGGGCAGGTCGAGCAGGGGCAGCAAGTGGTCCTTGAGCGGTTCGATGACTACTGGGGTGGCTGGAAGGAAGGGCAGTTTGATCGAGTCATCGTCAAGGTGGTGTCCGAAGCCGCCACTCGTACGCAAATGATAAAAAATGGCGAGGCCGGTGTCGCCTGGGATATCCCGCTCGATCAGCTCAAGCTGCTGGGGCAAGACCCCGCCATCACTGTGACCTCCGCGCCTTCGTGGAAGAACTACCAGTTCCTGATCAATACTCAAAAATACCCGACGGACAACCTGGCGTTCCGTCAGGCGCTGCAGTACCTCTGGGACTATGAAAGTGTCACCAAAGATGTTTTGCATGGCTACGGCAGTGTTCCCAAGGGGCCTCTACCTACCAGTATCTGGGGGCATGCCAGCGTGCCCATGGCCTCCTATGATCTTGACAAGGCCCGCCAGTTGCTCGAAGCCTCCGGAGTTCCCAAGCAGGACTGGAAGGTCTCGATACAGTACATCAGTGGCAAGGCGGACTACGCCAACGCGGCCGAACTGTTCCAGGCGACGGCGTCTCAGCTCGGCGTTGAGGTGGAGTTGCGCCCCGGCGAATGGGGCGTAATCTGGGATAAGGCGAAGAAACTGGAGACCGCCCCCAACATGCAGTCCATGGCTTGGTGGCCGGCTTATCCAACCCCTAGCGATTGGCTGTTCAGCGAGTTCCATACTGAGAAAACGACGCTGTTCAATCTTTCGCACTACAGCAACGCCAGCTTTGACCAGTTGATCGAAGAGGGGGCGGCACTAGAAGGCAGTGATCGGGCTCAGGCCACTGAAAAGTACGTGCAGGCACAACAGCAACTGATCAAGGACGCTCCTGCGATCTGGTACGCCGACCTGCAGCAGATTCGCGTCTCCCGCAAAGACATCGAGGGTATGCAGAGGAGCCTGAATCCTGCGTATGAGGCGATCTTCTACTATGGCTTGCGCCGTTAGTTGTGAATTTTCCGAGGTGAAGTTGCATTCGCCGCTTCACCTTTGATTCGCCACGCCACTGGATAAACCGGACATGTCAGTCAACTTTCCTGGTTGCTTCACCAAGGTTTGATAAACCTTGGTGGCTCCATGTTGGGCGCAATAATTCAGAGTCAAGTTCAGTTAGCCACAAGGGGTATACCAAATGGCGAAGTTTATAGCGCAGCGATTGATGATGATGTTCTTCATTCTTCTGGGAGTGTTGACCATCACCTTCGCGCTGAGCCGGGCTCTTCCCGGTTCGCCGGTAGAGATGATGCTGGGGAACCACCCCACGGCGGAGCAAATTGCTGTCGCGCGCACGGCGCTGGGGCTGGATAAGCCGATGCCGATCCAGTATTTGAATTACCTCGGTGATCTCTTCCAGGGCGATTTTGGTACCAGTTTGCGCACCGGGCGGCCGGTGCTGGAGGAAGTGACCAGGCGGGTTGGCGCGACTTTTGAACTGACATTCCTGGCGATGTTCTGGGTGGTGGTGCTGGGCGTTCCTATCGGTGTGATCTCCGCGGCGCGGCAGAACTCAGTGATCGACAATGCGGCACGAGCGGGGTCCATTGCCGGGATGGCGTTTCCAGTTTTCATCTTGGCCATGGGCTTGCAGTTGGTGTTCTACGGCAAACTCAACTGGCTGCCCCTGCAAGGCCGTATAGATGCTTCCATTCTTCTCGATACCCCCTTTGAACGCGTGACAGGCTTTTACCTGATCGACACTCTGCTGGCCGGTAATTTCGTAGCACTGTGGAGCGCGATCAAACACCTGACGTTACCCGTGCTCACCCTGGTCATCGTGACCTTGGCTACTGTCACCCGGATTACTCGCAACATGATGGTGGAGGTGCTATCGGAGGAGTACATCCGTACCGCCGTTTCTTACGGTGTACCCAAGTGGCGTATCCATTACGCCTATGCCCTGAAGGCGACAATGATTCCGCTCCTGACCGTGGTGGGCCTGACCTTCGGTTACCTACTTGGCGGTGCGGTAGTCGTTGAGTTCGTTTTCGATTGGCCTGGCCTGGGCGGCTTCGTGGTGTTTTCGATTGCCCAGAATGATTTCCCCGCCGTGATGGGAGCCACCCTGGTGTTGGCCACGGCGTATCTGTCGATCAACCTGATCGTTGATCTCTTGTATCACCTTGTTGATCCGAGGTTGCGAGTCCAATGAGTATCCAACACGTTTCCTTATCCATGCACTCGCGAGCCCCATCATGGCGTATCAAGACCCGGGCGTTTGCCAGCGATAACAAGTTGTTTGTATTCGGTGCACTGTTATTGCTCCTGATCATCCTGGCGGCACTCTTCGCCCCCTGGCTTGCGCCTTATGAACCGAACAAGATTGTCTTTTCCCAGAAATTGCTGGCACCCAACTGGGCACACTGGATGGGCACTGACGAGTTTGGTCGCGACATTCTTTCACGGGTGCTTTACGGCGCACGCACCTCGCTGATCATCGGAGTGACTGTGACTCTGATTGCGATGCTGATCGGCATTCCGATTGGGCTTGCTTCCGGTTACTTCGGTGGTCGAGTTGATACGCTGCTTATGCGTTTCTCAGATGTGTTCCTGGCCTTTCCGCCGCTGTTGTTGCCGATCGCTATCACTGCTGCGCTGGGATCGGGTTTGGCCAACGCCATGTTAGCGCTCGCTGTCTCCTGGTCTCCCTGGTACGCGAGGATCATGCGTGGTGCGGTAGTACGGGTTCGGTCAGAAACCTACATCCAGGCCGCCCGTTCCATGGGTGTCAGTCATGGCCGTATCCTGCTGCGCCACGTCCTGCCCAATGCCACCACGCCTGTGATCGTGCAGGGCTCCATGGACTTTGGTTACACCATTCTTGCGGCCGCCTCGCTGAGTTTTATCGGGTTGGGGGCCAAGCCACCCATGGTCGAGTGGGGGCTGATGGCTGCGTCGTCGCGCTCGCAGTTTCTGGAGAGTCCTTGGACGGTGCTGTTTCCAGGGCTGGCGATTTTTGTCCTGGTGTTGGCCGTAAACCTGGTGGGTGATGGTCTGCGCGATGTGCTCGATCCGAAAAAGGGGACTCGCTGATGATCGAACAATCCTTGCTACACCCTGCACTTGAGCCTCTCGTCGCTACGCATACCGATGCGGCTGAAGACCTTGTACTAGAAGTGGAAGGGCTAACCGTGTCCTTCCCTGGTTTGTTCCAAACCGTCAAAGCTGTACGGGGCATCGACCTGACAGTCAAGCGCGGCGAGATCCTTGGGCTGGTGGGTGAGTCGGGTTCGGGCAAGTCCATGACGGCGATGTCCTGCCTGGGATTGATGCCGGAGTCAGCCCGGCTGGAAGGGCGCATCAAGGTGGCGGGACAGCAGGTCAATGGCGCGTCGCAGTCACAACTGGCCGCATTGCGGGGTGGTGGTGCGGCGATGATCTTCCAGAATCCGATGAAGGCGCTCAACCCATTCTTCACTGTCGGGCGGCAGATGTGCGATGTGATCGGCTGCCATCGGTCGCTCGGCAAGGCACAAATCCGTGCGGAGGCTCAGAGCGCGCTGGAAGCGGTGAGCATGCCCGATCCCCATTTGGCGCTAAACAAATATCCGCACCAGATGTCGGGCGGTCAGCTGCAGCGGGTGGTGATCGCCATGGCGCTGGCCTGTCGGCCGAAATTGCTGATCGCCGATGAGCCGACCACCGCGCTGGATGTGACAGTGCAGGCTCAGATCATCGCCCTGCTGCGCAAGCTGGCACGGGAGCAGGAATTGGCAATTCTGTTTATCACCCACGACCTAGGTGTCGTGGCCTCGCTCTGCGACCGGGTGGCGGTGATGTATGCCGGAGAAGTCGTGGAGAGTGGCCCGGTGGGCCAGGTGTTCAAACGACCGGCACATCCTTACACCCTCAAGTTGATGGGGACCGTGCCCAAGTTGGGACAGGGTCGACAGTCCCTGGACTTCATCCCGGGGCAGGTGCCGAACATGGCGGCTCCGCCGGCAGGCTGCGCCTTCAATCCGCGCTGTGAGCGGGCCACCGGACGCTGCCATCAGGCTGCGCCGAGGGTGACCATCAGCAATGGACACTGGGCAGCTTGCCACAACACGTTAGTCACGGTGTGAGGCTTCTTTGAAAGGTAAACGGCTATGAATAACAACAAACAGCCCGCACTGCTGAGCGTTAATCAGCTGCACAAGACCTTCGCCACCAGCAGCGGACTGGTGACCGCCATCGACCGCATCAGCCTGGAGGTGCAGGTAGGTGAGACGGTCGCGTTGGTGGGGGAATCCGGTTGTGGCAAAAGTACGGTGGCCGCGACCTTGCTCGGTCTGCTGTCATCCGATAGTGGGCAAATTCTGGTAGAAGGTCAGCCGCTGCCCACTGATGCCAGGGCGCGGGGCCGGAGCTTGAGCATGGTGTTCCAGAATCCCTACGCCTCGCTGAACCCGAAAATGACGATCAAGGCGATTATTGCCGAGCCGCTGAAGGTTGCCTTTGGTTTGCGCGGTAGCGCCTTGCACGCGCGCATTCTCACGCTGCTTGGAAATGTGGGGATGGGCGAGGAGCACATGGAGCGCTACCCCCATGAATTCTCCGGTGGCCAGTTGCAGCGTATCGCTATCGCCCGGGCCCTAGCGCTGGAGTCAAAACTGCTGATCCTCGATGAGCCTACCGCGGCGCTGGACGTGTCGGTCCAAGCCCAGGTGCTGCAACTTCTCAAGGCGCTGCAGACCGACAATGGTCTTAGCTACCTGTTTATCAGTCACGACCTTGCGACGGTCGAGTATCTGGCGCAGCAGGTGCTGGTGATGTACTTGGGGCGCATCGTCGAGGCTGGGCCTGTGGAGCAGGTGTTCGGCCGACCTTGTCATCCCTACACTCGTGCGCTGCTCAATTCAGTGCCCTCCATCGACCCGGAACGCCGTGACCAGTTGCAAACCCTGAGTGGCGAGATCCCCAGCCCTTTGAACCGGCCTGCCGGGTGCCACTTCGCGCCCCGTTGCCCGAGGGTCAGTGAGCGTTGTCGCCGAGAGGTGCCAACCGAGACTGAGGTTCACGGCCACCGCTTTTCTTGCCACCACCCTCTGAACGATGAGAACTGAACCCTATGTACAATAAAAAAGACATGACCGCCCCCGGCATTGGTTATCAGGACTTAAGGCTGATGCAGGGCAATCCGCCGCCCCGGGAAAAGCAAGTCGGCCAGCATAACTGGGACAGCCCGCCCTATAACCGCTGGTCGTTCCAGCACATGAGCCAGCTGTTTCCGGTTGCCGCTATTCATCGCAGTCCCGGAACGGTTACCGAACTCGAGCGCAACGAACGCTCACTGGACGACATACATTTCCAGCGGGTCGACGGCGAGCAAACCGATCTGGCGACCTTCTTGACCGATAGCTATACCGATGGTTTTTTGGTGCTTCATCGAGGCAAGGTGGTTTCGGAACAGTATTTCAACGGTATGCAGCCGCACACCTTGCACCTATTGCAGTCCGTGTCCAAGAGCATCATTGGCGCCCTGGTGGGCAGGCTGATTGGTCAGGGCAGGATCGACCCTCACGCGCAGGTCAGCCACTATGTACCCGAGCTTTCGACAAGTGGTTATGGCGATGCACGCGTGCAGGATTTGCTCGATATGCGCACAGGGGTGAGATTCAGGGAGGACTACACCGACCTAGATGCCGAGTACATCCAGCTGGATATCGCTTCAGGCTGGCGGGAACGAGGGGAGAGCAAGTCACCTGATAGCATCTATGGTTTGTTGAAGTCGCTGGGCAAAGACCGTGAACATGGCCAGTTCTTTGAGTATCGCTCAGTGGATACCGATATGTTGGCTTGGGTCTGTGAGCGGGCCTGTGACGAACGGCTCCCAGTTTTACTCAGTCGGGAGATCTGGTCCAAGCTGGGCACGGAACAAGACGCGAGCGTCACCCTAGATGGTGTTGGCACTGCGTTGGCCGATGGCGGGATGAGCGCCACGCTGCGTGATTTGGCGCGCTTTGCCCAGATGTATCTTCAGGGTGGGCGTTTCAACGGCGAGCAAATTGTTCCAGAGGAGTTTGTGCGTGCATGCGGCCGTGGTTCCACACCGGCTTTTGAAGTCCTCTATGGCCACTATACCAAGCACTTTCCGGGTGCGGCTTATAGTAATCAGTGCTGGGTATTGGACAGTGGACAGGGTATCTATTCGGCGCGCGGAGTATTTGGGCAGAGTATCTATTGGGATCCGGCTTCTGAAGTGGCAATCGTAAAACTATCCAGTTGGCCGGACTTTATCAATCCAGAATGGACGGTGAATACCTTCCGTGCTTGTGCCGCGGTGGTTGAAGAGCTGCAACGCAGCTGACGCGGGAGTATGAATGAACGCGGCTTGTCAGGCACCTCCTAGCCTTGGTGAAGAGGTGCCATGTGCAACCTCGTTGTACTGAACATTTTGATACGACATTATTCATGGCCGTACCTGCGACACCACCCACCCCGACTGCTGCCCCCAACTCCTGCTCAATGCCTATGCGAATTCACGCTGCACTCAACTGAGCCAAACGATCATTGATCAGTGCTTGTTGCGAGCCGAAAAGTAGGCGTTGTGCGTTGAAAACACTAAGTTGCTATCCAGACCCAGTGGCTCGACAACGAACGGTCCTTGCTGCTGGAGCTGCGAATGGCCGCTCCTGGCCGACAGCTGCCCTTCGTGGGGTGCAGCAAACGCCCCATACTCCTCCACTGGGCCCCCCCTCAGTGCTTCGTTGTTTTCCATTCGTATCGCTCGTATGAACCCTTGGTACCTTCGATTATTTCGTCATCGTGAAACGAAAGATCTGTTCTTGCAGGCCGGTTTTGATCAATGCCGCCAATAGTTGGGTGGCAGGTGTCGGGTCGTCGCCACCGTTGTGCAGCACGTAGCCAAGGCTTGGCACGGGTGGCAGGCCAGGAACTACGGTGAGATGGCGCGGCAGTCCGATCCGGGTGCGAAGCGTCAGGCCCAATCCGGCGGTGACGGCCGCCCAGATTCCACCCACGCTGGGGCTGGTGAGGGCAATCCGCCAGGGTATGTGAGCAGCATCCAGCGCCAGGGTGGCAGCGCTGCGCATTACGCAAGGCGCGTCAAACATGATCAATGGCAACGGTGAGTCATCAAGGCCTGACGGCACTGGCGTATCGGGGGCTCCGATCCAGTGCATCTGGGTTTCGCCCAGGCGCGTGGCATAGGGCGACATGTGCCCGGTGTCCCAGGTCAGAGCCAGGTCCAGCTCTGCACTTTCGACCAGAGCAAGCAGCTCGGTGTTACGGGCGATCCGGACTTCGAGATTCACCCTTGGGTAAGTCCTGACGAAGCCTCGCAGGATATCGCTCAGAAAATGTTCCCCGAAGTCCTCTTGTAGCCCGAGGCGTATGGTCTCGGCGGTCTGGTTTTCGTGCAGCGTCTGGAAAATGCCGTCGTTCAGTTCCAGCAACCGGCGGGCATGGCTGAGCAGTGTTTCTCCCATGGGGGTCAAGACCAGCCCGCGACCGGATTTGGCCAGTACCGGCGTACCGACCTGTTCCTCGAGTTTCTTCAATTGAGCGCTTACGGCAGACGTCGATCGACCGAGCCGATCCGCCGCTTTGGCAAAACTGTTGTACTCCACGCCGGTAACGAAGGTGCGCAATACGTCAAGATCGAAGGTTGGACGGCGCATTCAATAGTCCACTAATTCAGGATGATTGCTGCAATTAAATCTGATATTCGGAATTGTTGCGACTTGATAGTTTTCTCCCGTCAATTGGGACATCAGGGGAAATCATCATGAGTGCATCGAAGGTCACTGGGCGGGAACAGCAGGGCAACTACCCGCAGAAGTTTGCCGAACT
Source organism: Pseudomonas sp. Irchel 3H3 (assembly GCF_900187635.1). Lineage (NCBI taxonomy): Bacteria > Pseudomonadati > Pseudomonadota > Gammaproteobacteria > Pseudomonadales > Pseudomonadaceae > Pseudomonas > Pseudomonas sp. Irchel 3H3. Next base: position 148,091 of record NZ_FYEC01000013.1, read on the forward strand.
GACTGACAACGTATTGTTTGGCGACATCTGGACACGTCCGCAATTGAGGCCCCGCGAACGCAGTCTGGCGACGGTGGCCGCGCTGGTGGCGATGTACCGGCTTGAGCAATTGCCGTTCCATTTTCAACGTGCACTCGATAACGGTTTGAGTGTCGACGAACTGTCCGAAGTCATCACCCACCTGGCGTTTTATTCCGGTTGGCCGACGGCTGCCTCGGCACTGAACGTGCTTAGTGAGCTTCAAGCTCGTCTTCCAGAACATCAGGAGTAGCCGTTGATGCCGTTTGCACGAATTTCACTGCACCGCGGGAAGTCGGCCGAGTATCTACAGGCATTGTCTGCAGGTTTGCACGACGCCTTGGTCGAGAGCTTCGAAGTACCGAAGACAGATCGTTTCCAGGCCATTCACCAGCATGAGGTCGGCGAGCTGATATTTGATCCCCACTACCTTGGCGGGCCGCGCAGCCATGACTTTGTGCTCATCGCGATTACCGCAGGCCGTCCTCGAAGTGTCGGGACCAAACAGCGGTTTTACCGCGATCTGGTTGAAAAATTGGGGCGGGCGACGGGCCTGAACGCGGAGGATGTCATGGTAGTAATCACCACTACGGCCGGCGATGAGTGGTCGTTTGGAGGAGGGCGGGGTAACTAGCGGGCGCATTCACCAGATCTGCGAGCGAAAGGCGGTCTTTGAACTCCCCCGGAGATTGCGCCGCTTGGCCTTCGAGACCGACTGCACCGACGTCCACTACTCAGGCGGTGATTTACCGAGCGAAATGGACGCCGGCTGATAGCTTGAGAAAGCCTACGCGACGTTCATGGTCTTGTGAGTATCGATCAAATGCTGCACCACACCCGGGTCGGCCAGGGTCGAGATGTCACCCAAGCCATCGTACTCAGCCGTGGCAATCTTGCGCAGGATCCGGCGCATGATTTTCCCCGAACGGGTTTTCGGCAGTCCTGGCGCCCACTGGATGACATCCGGCGAGGCGATCGGACCGATCTCCTTGCGCACCCAGTTCTTCAGTTCCAGGCGCAACGCTTCGTTCGGCTCTTCGCCACCGTTGAGGGTGACGTAGACATAGATCCCCTGGCCCTTGATGTCGTGCGGCACGCCGACTACCGCGGCCTCAGCGACTTTCGGGTGGGCGACCATCGCGCTTTCGATTTCGGCGGTGCCCATGCGGTGGCCGGAGACGTTGAGCACGTCATCCACCCGGCCGGTGATCCACCAGTAGCCGTCTTCGTCGCGACGAGCACCGTCGCCGGTGAAGTACATGCCGCGGAAGGTCTTGAAGTAGGTGTCGACAAAACGGTCATGGTCGCCGTACAAGGTACGGGCCTGGCCTGGCCACGAGTCGAGGATCACCAGGTTGCCTTCGGCCGCACCCTCGATGATGTTGCCCAGGTTATCCACCAGCGCCGGCACCACGCCGAAGAATGGACGCGCCGCAGAGCCTGGCTTGAGGGCGTGAGCGCCCGGCAGCGGGCTCATCAGGGTGGCGCCGGTTTCGGTCTGCCACCAGGTGTCGACGATCGGGCAACGCGATTGTCCGACGTTCTTGTAGTACCAGTCCCAAGCTTCTGGGTTGATCGGCTCGCCCACCGAACCCAACAGGCGCAGGCTGCTGCCATCGGTGCCTTCGCAGGCGGCAGTGCCGGAGGCCATCATCGCGCGGATCGCGGTCGGCGCGGTGTAGAGGATATTGACCT